>CAVCCX010000037.1:0-17585 GCA_963600815.1 Bacteroides uniformis
AACGATCTAAGTCGCTCGGACGAGAGAAGACGAGGTTCTTCTTTATGTTCTTCGCTACACTGCTTTCTTCATTCTTCTTTGTCATCTCCTCCTGAAGAGAAGGAAGATAGCAGAGTGAGGGAGAAAGAATGGTGAAAGGCGATGTCTTCTTTGGTCGGATGATGCCTGAAATCTTCAGGGATGTTCCCTTATTGGAAAAGAAATCATCATCGATCGTCTTTTTTGTATAGTGGTAGGTTTCTCTTTCATAGCCTAAGGCATCCGTGAATTTCTGTATTTCCTCATCCTGATAGAGTTCGTCATTATCATAGATCCGGTATTCCTTGTTCAGGATATCGGAGAACTTGATCGGCTTCACCTTGGTTTCCAGCGTTGTATCCTCGACATCCGCCTGTTTGTCTGTCTGATTATAGAATCCGAGCTTCTGGAGGATTGAGAATCCGATGGAGTTATATTGGTCGACGACCAGAACAAGCTGATTCTTCTCTGTAGGCATTTGTCCACAGATCAGGTCATACTGATCGAGGTCTCCATATAAGACATGGAAGATATTGTAGGGAAGATCGGCCTGATAGGCATAGTAGTTGTAGTTCGTCGCGGATGTATCCACCATCCCATAGTAGGAAGAGGAGACTCCATTCAGGCTCTCTGGATATTTGGTGACCAGGTTGAAGGAATAGTCATTTCCATAGCTGAGAGTATATTCCCTTAGGATTCCTTCATTCTTCAGGGAATCGAGATAGGAAAGATATTTCTTGGAGAAATGGTTGTAGGTATAGGAATACTGGCTTGTCAGATCCACCTTCGGATAGATTTCATCCGCATCCGGATAGCTCACCGAGGCATTCTTATCGGCATATTGGTCGCTTGTCGATTTCCGGTTATAGGCTGTGACCACAACAGGAAGGGAAGTCGCCGATGCCGCCGAGAGATTGCTCGAATAGTTGCTGAATCCGGAATTGATGGCCAAGAAGAAGCCGATGCCGATCATGCCAAAGGAATTGGCTATGCCGGCTAGGATCGTCTTCACTTTTCTCGATAGGACGTTCTTGATGGCCAGCTTCAGGCTCATGCGGAAGGAAAGTTTGCTTTTCTTCAGGACAAGTTCCTGATTTTCTTCTTTCTTCATAGGAGAAATTATCTCCTCTTTTTCGAGTCTTCCATCCTTGAGATAGAGAATACGGGAGGAATATTTCTTCGCGAGTTCCTCATTGTGGGTCACCATGATGACAAGCCGGTCTTTCGAAAGATCCTTAAGAAGATTCATGATGGAAAGAGAACTCTCGCTATCGAGTGCCCCCGTGGGCTCATCGGCCAGGATGATCTTCGGGGAGGTAACGATGGCTCTGGCCAGTGCCACCCGCTGCTGTTGTCCACCGGAAAGCTGATTGGGTTTCTTATTTCGCATTTCATACATGGAAACACGCTTCAGGGCATCGAGAGCGAGTCTTTCGACTTCTTTGAGAGAATAGTTTCGGACTTCCAGGGCAATCTTGACGTTATCTAAGACAGTCAGCTGAGGAATCAGGAAGTAGTTCTGGAACACAAAGCCGATCTGATTATTTCGATAGCTATCGAGTTCCCTGTCATTCATCGAAAGGATATCTTTTCCATTGAAAAGAATCTCTCCCGAGCTGGCTTTGTCTAGTCCTCCGATGCAGTTGAGAAGCGTTGTCTTTCCACATCCAGAGGGTCCTAAAACCGAGACGAATTCCACATTCGGAAAAGAAAGGGAGAGATTATCGAGTGCGATGAATTCCTGTTTCTCAAGAGGATATTTCTTCGATATGTTCTTGATTTCAAGCATGGAGTGCTTTGATTCTCCGGTTCATTTCAGAACAGGAGATATGATTCTTCTTGGAAAAAGACATCATTCTCTTATAGAGAAGGTCATTCTCATCCTCGATCTCGAAAAGAGGAAGGAAATAGTCCTTGCTCTTTTTGTTCACGACCGGGACATCCAGAAGCCCCGACTGAGAGAAGAACTGGCAGGTCTTTCCAAAATAGGCTAAAGAGAGTCCGGATGTCTTTCTGAAATTCTTCAGATAGTCGAGTGTCGATTTCTCATCGACACAGGAAAGATAGACTTCCTTTCGGAAAGCCTCGAAGGAATCATACCGGGAGAAGAATCGCGCTGTCAGAAAGATCGCCTGGGTCACTTTCTTGTAGGGAGATGGGTTTTCTGGCTTGAAGTGATCTAAGACTCTATTGAGTTGGGCAAGATATTGCCCGTTATGGAGAATCTTTTTGGGATAGTAGTCTTCGAATAGCTTTTTGAATTCTTCCTCGTGCTTAAAAAACTCGACCTGCTCGAGTGTCTCCTTGGAGACAAGAAGGGTGCCAAGAAGATGGCAGAACTCGGAGATATTGTACATTCCCTTCTTTTTTTCGATCTTCAGGTCCTTGGTCTTGCTGACAAGGTCGAGATAAATCTCCTCATCAGTCATCCTCGACCCCCAAAAGATACAGTGAGCTGCCGTACTTGAAGAAGACTTCTTTCTCTCTTGGGCATTCGATCTTCTGGAGATTGAATCCGAAATTCTGGCTCATGAGCTTCTTTCCCGTGGAGATATCGATGACATCCATGACATAGAGAGCATTCATATTGAGGCTCTTGACGGAAAGGAAGGTATTCTCATCGAAGAAGGTGAGACCGAATATGGCATTGTCATCCAAGAACTGATGGAAGGAAAAATCCGGAACAGCGGCGAAAGCTGGAACCTTGGGTTCCGATTTCTTGACATTCTTGGTGAAATCCTCTTCGACGACATCGAGTTTGTTGATTTCACGGAATCTTTCATCATAGACACGGATATTCTTGCTGCTGGGAAGATAGACTTCCTTTCTGGAAAGAGAATATTCGAGTCCTTCCACCTTGAAGTGGACCGTCTCCACTTCCTTGACTTCCTTCAGATCCCATTCATAGAACTTTCCTTCATCATCCACAAGGAAATAGCGATCCATGAAAGGAACATAATAGATCGAATCGAATTCACCCTTCAGGATGTATTGTGTCTTGAAGGAGAAATCCTCCAGAGAATAGACGGAAACGACACAGGTTCCCGGCTCTTTGGAATCATCGTGGACTTCTCCAGACTCAGTGATGAATTCCATGAAGCGGTTGATCGCCGAACCTAAAAGAAGAAAGAGATGACCATCCTTCAGGAAATAGCCATTCTCGCTGGCCATATCATTCTCATTGAGGAAAAGAGTGCTCTTGGCTTCTCTCTTCTCGAGATCATAGACCCGGAAGCCGGTTCTTCTATTTCTTACGATCAGATAGTGATCATCGAAGATCTTTCCATCTGCGGCATTGAAGAAATCAGTGATCGAAGCCTCCTCTTCATCCTTCTCATTGAGGAAATGAAGACCGATGAAATCGGCAAGAATCTTCTTTCCTTTGTAATACAGCAAGAAATTTCCATCCGTAAACTTATTTTTGACGACAAAATGCATTTTCTATACCCCCTGTTTTTCCACATCATTCAGAAACGACAACAGCTCAGCAACATACTTTTCATGTTCCTCGTAGAGCGACATATGCCTCGAGGAGGAAAACATGACCCATCTCTTCCAACTCTTGATTCTCTCATACATCTTCAGATTCTGATAGGGTGTCGACTCATCATTGACCCCGTTGAAGAGAAGAACCGGACACTTTATCCTATCGAGTTTCTCAAGATATTCATAGTCCTTCAGATTGCCTAATGGTGCATATTCACTCGGCCCCCAGGCTGTGTGGTAGGAAACAGCCCCGAAGTTCTTCTTTCTTCTCATGCACTCGGGAACATCCTCTTTCCATGGCCCGGAAACGAAGCGATGAAGATAGTCTTCCGTAGCGATGGTGAACTCCAGCGAATCGAATTCTCCTTTTTCCTCACCCTGAAGAATATCCTTCTGTTTCTCTTCGCTCAGGTAGCTGATGAGACGATGTGTCTCCTTCCTCCAGAGACTCGCACTGGCCAGTGTCGAAGAGAAGATGACCGAGCAGATTCCCTCAGGATGATAATCACAGAGATAGATGATTTCGAGCATGCCTCCCCAGGAATGACCAAGTAGATGCACTCTCTCGAGTGAAAGCTTTTCTCTGAGATTGATCAGTTCCTCGACCCAGGTTTCCTTACAGTAGCGTTCCTTTCTTTCATCATCCATCGAGGAAAGCCCACATCCGAATTGGTCGTACATGACTAGAGGCCTGTCATCCTCTAAAGCAATATGGTCGAGCAATTCGAACGTATTGTGAGTCGAACCGGGTCCTCCATGTAGAAGAAGCAATGGTGTCTTCCTTCCACCGGGATTGACAATCCGATAATAGGTCTGATATTCCCGAAATGGGACGTATCCTTCTTTGATTTCCATTTCTCATTCCTCCTATGAAGACCAGCCTACATCTATAATATTTGTCAAAAAGATCACTTTTTCCACCACGAACCTGAAAATTTTTTCTTTTCTTTTTCGCTGATTTCAAAAAAGAATATCTTTTCCTTGGAAGGAATGCAAGGAAGAATGTCGCTTTTTTCCGGATTTCTTCGGGCAATCTTCCATTTTGGCCGGCAAAGAAGCCCCAGGCAGTTGCAAAAGCCATAGATGAGGGAATAAATCGGCGAAAGAAGAATGCCCTTCCACATGCCCTTCAAGGAACGGGATAGACCCAACTTCTGATGGTCCATGAATAGGACGATGAAGCTCTGGAAGATACAGAAGAGGGAAATCGTCAGAATGACAATCCATGCCATATTCAGCAGCCCATAGAAAGCCTGGCTGCTTGCCCAGGAGGAAAAAGAACCACAGGTCACAGGATCATAGAAGAATTTCATCCCGAGATAGGAAGCATAATATCCTCCAGTCACTGGATCCGTGAAGATGATATTCCCGGTCGGATTCAGGGTGAAAAGATTGCTGAGGCTATAGAGATTGTAGGTGAAGAAGGAATCCGAGAAGGGACTCTTCGAGAACATGCCCACGAGCATCAGTATGGCATAGAAGGCATAATAGAAAGGAAACCAGACAAAGCAGATGACACTCACAGGGTTGAACTGCACCTGGAGAAGAAGATCAAGATACATCGGATTGCCCGTACGGAAGAATGAAACGATCAGCCGCCAGCCGTCCTTGAAGTAGATCTGATTGAGGGCCCGACCCATTCTCACCATGCGGTTTTTGGTATCCTGGTAGGTGCTTGGCTGATCTTCATAGACGATGGCATCCGTATTGAAGTAGATTTTGTAGCCATCGAAGAGTCTCTTGATGGAGAATTCGACATCCTCGATCCCCGAGAAGCAGTCGAATCCATCGATTTTCTCCACGACCTCCCTTGTCATAGTCAGTCCAGGCCCCGGAGCCAATGTGGTCATATTGAAGAACTGACGGAAATTGTTCTGTGCCCGGCTATCCTTGATGGAGAAGATCGAACAGGTCTCTGTCCAGACATTCTGCTTCATGTTGCTAGCTGCCTCATAGGCACGGACGATTTTCGCTCCGGCGGAGATGGAATTGTTCATCTCCTTGAAGAACGTCTTGCAGGGAATATTGTCTGCATCGAAGCGGATGAAGACTTCACTCTCCTTATCCTCCTCTAAGATTCTTTTGAGCATATAGGCTAAAGGATAGGCGACCTTATGATGATTCTTTTCTTTGTCTGTATATTCATAGACGATGGCACCCGCCTTCCTTGCCAGTTCAGCGGTCTTGTCCGTGCAGTTATGGGCACAGACATAGATTCTGTATTTCTCTTTTGGATAATCCATCTCTTCCTTCAGGTAGGTGATGGTATGGAAGATGGTCTCTTCCTCATTGTGGGCGGCGATATAGATTGCAAGGGAATGATAGTCTTCAGACTTTCGGAAATGTTTTCTTCCCAGCCAGAAAAAAAGGTAATAGAAAGCCTGTGGGAGAAAACCCAGGGTCACAAGAAGGATGGCGATGAAATTGATGTAGTAGAAGACGATGAAAAGAATATCCAGAAAGGTCATACAGTCTTTCTATTTCGTCTCGATTTTCGTTTTGCTTCTCTTCAGTTTTGCCCATTTCGGCTTGGAGAAGATGCCAGCGATGATGCTTCCTGCCTGGAGGAGCATATAGCCTGGGAAAAGAAGAATGGAGAAGACGACGATCTTCTTATTCTTGATGACGAGCTTCTTTCTTTCGACAATCGAGGAGATCAATGGCTGCAGGAAGAAAGGAAGAAGATAGCATCCGCAGGCGACAATCAGAACGAAGATGAGAAACCAAAGAAAGTCAAAGCTTCCCATTCCTAAGATCGTCATCGTATTTCCAAGTCCGGTATAGATAAGACAATAGACATAATAGGGAACAAACCACAGCACAGCCAAGACGCTGGCTGGAATTGTCGCGATATTGAAGTACTGATCAAGATAGGTCATCTTCAATGAGAAAGAAACCTTCGGGTTGAAGAGCGTCTTGAAGAACTTTCCAAGACATTTGACGCCCGTGCTCCAGAAAAGCTTGCTCAAGCCATTTCCCATTCTCGAATTTCTCTTATACATATCGCCCAAGGTCGTTGGCTGGTCTTCGAAGACCATCGCCTTATCGATATATTCGACCTTCTTTCCGTCCTTGAGAAGTCGGTTGAGAGTGAATTCGATATCATCCGAACTCGACATGGCATCCCAGTCGAGAGCATATTCCGCCTTGACCATGGAACAGCAGCCGTTCATGACGACACCCAAATGGAGTGCGCTTCGGCTACGGCAGGCAAAGAAATCATCGCGGCAATACCATAATCCCGTCATGCAGGAGATGACATTGTCAGTGAGGTTCTTGCTGTTCTCATAGGTTCTTCCCAGTTCGACACCCTCATCCGCCGCATCATTGCAGCGGAGAAGATAGTCCTTGTCGATCTGGTTGTCTGCATCGATGAAAAGGAAGTATTCATAGGTGTGTTCCTTATCTTCCTTAAGGGCATTCATGCCCAGTTTCATGCAATAGGAAGCCTTCTGATGCTTCGGATCATGATCCTCAAGAAGGATTGTTCGGGCATGACACTGCTGAGCAATCTCAGCCGTCTTGTCCGTGCAGTTGTGGCAGAAGACGATGACATGCTTCTTATCCTCTGGATAGTCCGCTTTCAGAGCCGAGGTGACGCTATCGGCGATGACATCCTCCTCATTGTGAGCGCGGATGATGATGGTGAAGTCATGGTATTTCTTCGCCTTTTTATATTGCCGAGGCTTGATGAAAAACGTGAACATGAAAAGAAGCTGAAAAAGAAAGACAGAAGCGACAAGTATGATGACAAGGATGTTGACCCATCCGATAACTGTATTGAATATTTCCATAATCTCAGTGCTGACCTATTGTATCGAGTTTATCTAAAACGACAAGCGAATATTTCTTTGCGAATTCCACAGCGGCATAGCTGGCTGCCTCATCCCGAAGCTGGTTCGGGGCATGGGCATCATCGCCAAAGACACACCGTGCATGGTATTTTCCGACCAGGGAGAAGAATTCATCGGTCGGATAGACCCATCTTTTTTTCTCTTTATATTGTTTCTTTCCCGAACGGATGCCGGCGAGGTTGATTTCCAGGGGGATATCATAGGCGATTGCCGCCTCGATGATTTCCTTGGAGACTTTCCTGCAATCTGAATCGAATTCGGAGATGTTGATCATGAAGTAGTCTGGATGGGCGAAGATCTTGAAGAGTCCGCTTGCCAGTGCCTTCAAGGCAAGATCCTTATAGAGATAGAGCTGGGAAGCGCTCGTAATCTTCGAAAAGGAGCAGAGGATATTGTGATTCTCATCCATCGCCATATGGTTTCCTAAAATCATATAGTCGAGAAGACCATTGTCGATCAGTTCATGATAGAAGGTGAAATAGCAGGGAAAGGATTCGGCTTCGAAACCAAGATAGATCGATATCTGATCCCTATATTTCTCTTTCAGGGAATTGATGGATTTCACATAGTCATCAAAAAGGACATAGTCCGCTCTCTTATAGGGTTCCGAAAACCCGGGAAGCATCGCGTGATCTGAGAATCCCAGATGCCTGAGTCCATGTCCAAGTGCTTCCAAGACATATTCTTCATCTTCTCCGGTCGCATGACCGCATCTTTTCGTATGAGTATGATAATTCGCAGTAAACATATTCTTGCACTATTCTATCACGATAGCCCATTATTTCGAATACTTTTCGCTCTTCCGCACCGGCTCAGCCATCGGTCAAGAAGAATGAAGAAAATCAGAACCGAAACAATTCTTCCAATGTTATCGAATTGGCAAAGGAAAAGTAGTATTCATTCTTCATAGGGCCATAGGTGGATATCAGCGTATTCATGATGGAATATTTCTTTGCGACCTTTTCCCGAAGAAGTTCTGTCCGTCTATTGATCTTCAGGAATGTTTCCTTCGTGATCTTGAACTCATCGGAATAGAATTTGATTTCACAGAGATTGATGATATTGTCTTTCCGGGTGATCATCAGATCGATCTGATAGCCATCCTCCTTGTTATAAAAAGAACTGATGGACGTGGAGACGCCAGAGATTCCGAGAGCGAATTTGATCTGGGCAATATGATTGAAGCATACGTTCTCAAAGGCATAGCCTCTCCATGCAGATATCTTCTGACTCGAGGAATCCTGGCTCCAGAGAGATTCATTTCCGCTTCTGTCCTGGACAAAGCGTAGATAGAAAATACAGAACGGATCCACCAGTTTGTAGTAGGATTCTCTTTTTGTAAAACCGAAAGGAACATACTTGACGACGAAATCTGAGGCAATCAGTGCATTGAGGTATTGCGTCAGTTTTCCTCCATCGCTGAGATGGAGTCGGCTGATGATATCCTTTCTTGTGAAACCGAGGCTATTCTCTGAGAGCAATCTGATGATGCTTTTTGCCTTCTCGCTGAAGGTGAAGATCGAATCGAACAGACGATCGAATTCGATCGTTAGAAGTGCATTCTTGCTGAAAAACAGACGGTCTACATTCTGGCCTAGGGAATACCGTGGATCGATATAGTTCAGATAATATGGAATTCCGCCGAAAATCATAAAGGCCTGGGTCATGTCATAGAGAGAATAATGGACATTCTTTGATTCGAGAAATTCTTTCGTTTCACAGAGATCGAAGGGTGAAAGCTTGATCTCATAGGTCACCCGGCCATACAACCCACCGCAATTGTTGATCAGATGATTCTCAATCCAGGATGTAGCACTGCCACAGACGATGATCATCAGATCATCTCTAGCCGAGGCAAAGCCATTCCAGAATCCTTCGAAGGCGCTGATGAAATGAGAGCCTCTAGTATCCATCCATGGAAGTTCATCGAAAAAGAGAACCTTCTTTTCCTTGGATTCACTCTGCATGATGTGTTTTTCCAGATAGAAGAAAGCATCGAACCAAGTTTCTATCTTTTTTGTGACTTCAACACCATAGAGAGCTAAAGATTTCGAGAAATTCTCAAGCTGAATCTCTGTTTTCTTGTTCTCATCACTATCATCAAGAGAGAGTCCGGAATGTTTGAAGAAAAATCTATCCTTGAACGTTTCCTGAATCAGATACGTTTTACCGACTCTTCTACGTCCATAGACAGCAACCAATTCAGCCTTCGAAGATTCATAGAGGCGCTGGAGTTCTTCGATTTCATTTTTTCTTCCGATCATAGTGTTTCTGAGCGACGAAACTATATTTTTGTGTTTCGTCGCACCCTTTCTTTCCTTATTGTACCATTTTTCGTCCAAATCATCCGCGCATTTGAGCGGTGAAGCCATAAATTTTCATTTCACCGCTCGATTTCATCATCTAATAGATACATTTTATCATTGTTTGTTTCTTAAAATCATACAAAAAGTGCGGCGAAGAAGAATTTCTTCGTTTCACCGCACCAATATCATCCATAATCCAGGTCTTCCAGAATCAGAACAGACAATCATTTTTGTTCCTTATCAGTTCCTTATTGGTTCCTTATCAGTTCCTTATTAGTTCCTTATTGGTTCCTTATTTTCATCTTAGAGCAAAGCAGAATCGGTCTGTAACCAGACCTATCAAGAACATTCGGATGAACGAGAACACCTTGTTTTTCGTATAATAGAAACAGCAATTTTCAAGGAAATATTCCGTATCAAGGAGAACCCTATGCCATTCTATCTGCGTTCTGGTGATATCACCAAAGAAAAATATGATTGCATCGTCAATGCAGCAAATCGTCTCCTATTGGCTGGAGGAGGTGTCTGTGAAGCGATCTTCCAGGTAGCCGGGTATCATGAACTCGAGGAAGCCTGTTCTTCTCTATCTCCCATTCAGACCGGACATTGTTGCATCACACCTGGATTCCATTCGAAAGCCAGATATATCATCCATGCTGTCGGTCCTATCTATCAGGATGGAAATCACAAGGAAAAAGAACTTCTTTTCTCCTGCTACAGAGAAAGTCTGGAATTAGCCAAAGAAAATCACATCGAATCGATTGCCTTTCCTCTTATCTCCTCTGGCATCTATGGTTATCCCTATATCGAAGCCTATAAGATCGCCAAGGAAGCGATTCTTTCCTTCCTTGATGAGAATGAGGATTGTCTTTCTGTCACCTTGTATCTCACGAAGAATAGACTCGCCGGGCTTGTAAAAGAAGACTTTGTTCCTCTTAAGGAAGCACCCAGAAATCGAATGCTCTATTCCTTCTGCCTTTCTTCTCTTGCCATGCCCGAAATCACCACCGAAGGAAAAGCCTTCTGTGAGCTTCTTTTTTCCTATATCGACCAAAAAGGCATGACAGACAGTCAGTTCTATCACAAGGCGAACATGGACAGAAGACTCTTCTCGAAACTGAAGCAAAAAGACTATCATCCGAGCAAGAACACCATTCTTTCCTGTGCGATTGCACTCGAACTCGATCTCGACGAGACGAATAAGCTTCTCGAATCAGCAGGCTATGCTCTCAGCCGTTCCCTTCTCTTCGATAGTATTCTCATCTACTGCATCGAAAAGAAGGAATACGATATCTTCGCCATCAATGAAATCCTGTATTTCTATGACCAGCCGATTTTGGGAGAAAGATTTGTCCCTTCCCAAGCGACAAAATGAGAAGGAAAAGAATCTAAACTGATACCCGTAAACAAGGAGGTCAGTTTATGAACAGCTGCAAAATCACAGAAGTCGTCTTCATCCTCGACAAGTCCGGATCCATGAGCGGACTCGAAAAAGACACTGTCAAGGGATACAATTCATTTTTGGAAAGCCAGAGAAAGGAAGAAGGGGAAGCCTATATCTCCACCATTCTCTTCTCTGACACACAGGAAAAGAATCTCTCCCATCAGCCAATCAATCAAACAAGAAACATGGAAGAAAAGGATTTCCATGCCGATGGATGCACAGCTTTGCTTGATGCCATCGGCGATTCTCTTCATGAGATGGATTCCTATCTTAGGGAAAAAGAAGAAAAGAGAAACATCATCTATGTCATCATCACCGATGGCATGGAAAATGCATCCAGAAGATACAATTATCCGACCATCAAAAAAGAGATATCTCTCCGACAGGAAGAAGGATGGAAATTCATCTTCCTTGCCAGCAATATCTCAGCCATCGAGGAAGCCTCCTCAATCGGCATCAAAGCGATGGATGCCGTCAATTACCACAATGACGAAAGGGGAATCGAACTGAACTTCATGGCGATCAGCAAAGCCGTCAAAAACGTGCGTTCCTGTTCGACCTTCACTTCCGACTGGAGAGAGGAAGTCGATCAGGACTACAAGAAAAGAAAATAGCCTACTTTATCTTCTCGAGCACCTTCATCACACCCTGCTCATCATTGCTCAGTGTGATATAGCTGACTCTCTTCTTGATATCCGGATGGGCATTGGCTGTGGCGATGGAATATTTGACTTCATCGAGCATTTCCACATCGTTGAAGTAGTCTCCAAAAGCCATGCTCTCTTCTTTTGTGATGCCATACTTCTCCATGATGGCAAGAAGGGCTCTTCCCTTATTGGCATCCGCATTGGCAATATCGATCCAGGAGACACCCGAGACCACGGCCTTGAGGTGCTCTGGAAGAGAGGAGAAATAGATGCTGGACTGTTCGGCTTTCTGTTCACGGAAATAGATGGCAAGCTTGACGATCTTTTCCTTCTCGGCGACCGCATAGAGGTTCTCGACCTGCTTGAGTCTTTCATAGTACATCGTCGCCTGGAAGAGTTCCTTGTCTTCGCTCATCAGCCGGTATGCCGAATTTACACCACATAGAAGTGGCATGCAGGAAGGAACATTCTGAAGAAGATCGAGGACACGAAAAATGTCCTCCTTCTTCATGACATTCTGGAAGATGATTTCTCCCTTATGGAAGACGAGGGAGCCATTCTCTGCGATGAAGATGAGATGATCCTTGATATCCCTGAAATCACGCTCCAGGGCATAGTATTGTCTTCCGCTGGCAATGACGGTTTTTATATCCCCATGGGCAAGGACCCAGGACTTGAAGGTGGGTGGAAGTCTTTTGTGGCTATCCAGAAGCGTCCCGTCCATATCGGTTGCAATCAGTTTGATTTTTGTATTGAACATATCCCTATTATATAAAATCGAAAGAGTAAAATCGAAAGAATAAGAAGCCTTTTTTGACAAAGTCGGCTCTCTATCTAAAACAAAAAAAGAATATCTCTTCCAGGAAGGAATCCTTCTTTCCTTCTTGAGGGATATTCTTCTTTCAATTCCAACATAACCTTTCATTCATGTCTTCAGATTGCTCGGATCTGAAGCGAGGAAACAAATTCAGGACATCGATATTTCTTTCCACATAAAGTATCGCAAAGAAGAAAAAGAAAGGCTATCAACAAAAGAAGAAGACACTCAACGAATGAGTGTAAAAGGGGAAAATTCGTTGAATTTGCTTTTTTTCTTTATATTTCGATTAAAAATTTATACAATATTAGAAATGAAACAAGAAGATATAAATTACGGCGAATTCATCAAAAAACGCCGTAAAGAACAATCCATCACCCAGAATACGCTCGCCGAGGCCCTTCATTGCACCCCACAGGCCATCAGCAAATACGAAAATGGAAAATCTTCCATCTATTTGGGCATGCTTGGCGATATCTGCCGCGTTTTGAACGTAGACCTTGAATCTTTTTTAAGCATTCGAAGCGAAAAGAACAATGATTACTGTGAAAAACACACATTTTCAGAAAAAAAGTTTTCCGATTACCTCTGTTTTCTCCGTGAGAAATCAGATTTGACCCAGAAAGCCGTATCGAATGATTTAGGCATCTCACAGCAGAAACTATCCAAATGGGAAACTGGTTCTTCTTTTCCAGATATAAACGAACTAAAAATCTTGGCGGACTACTATAAATTGTCTGTCTCTGAACTCTATTTTGCTCTTCCGAAGGAAGAGAACATTCCAGAGATGAATGAAGAAATTTCCAAAGAAGAGAAGAAAAAAGAGAAAAAACAAACTAAAATATGGTTGCTCATCTTCGTCATTTTGGCTGTCGCCGGATTGATTGTCGCTCTGAATCTGATTCTCCACTTCAATTCGCATACCTCTTCGACGTCTTCGGAGCCGATAGAAGAAAGCAATGACGGGTCGACAAATACACCACCCCGCATCGATTCATTCTATATCGATACGTGACTCATGGAGGTCTATAGAAAATGAAAAAGAAAATTTTGCTTACGATCCTATCCTTATCCACGCTTGCCATCTATGGATGCTCAAACAAGAATTCCACTCCGATTGTCGCACAGGATGTCTCTCCTTCCTATAAGGGAATGAGCGTCACAAGAACAAGCACGGCTAGCCTTGTGACTTCCTCTGTCAAGGAGAGAGTCGATCTCTCTGAGCTTGTCACTCAGAATGCCATTTCTGACCCCACGATCCGCTATTATGTGAATCCAGGGGAAAGTTTTCGTTTGCACGTCTGTCTATCCAATCCCTCGAAATATGAAATCCAATCTTTGACCCTGAATGGAAAGAAATATGCTTCCTATATGTTTGCAGAGGGAAGTGACCTCGAAAACATCTACATCGAAGTGACAGCTCCTGTCGAAAGCGGGTATCAGTCCTACACTCTCGAGAACATGAAATACCTCGATGAGACGACCGTCAAGGATCTCACAATCGAAAGCAACAACACGCTGAGTGTCGGTGTCCGGTATACGAATTCTCCGGTTGCTGAATTCAATGACATGAAGATCTCTGCCACCTCCTTCTCCACCAATCTTCAGGTCTCCGACAAGGACAATCTCATCGCCTCCCAGTCATTGATTCTTTATATCTCCGACGGGAAGGAAATCATCAGTCAGAAAGCACTCGAAGTCGGAAACAATGCGATCAATCTGAATACCCTCAGTTGCAGCAACACCTATCAGATTGGTGTCTTAGGCCAGATCGATATGGCCGATGGAAGAGGACTGCACTATGAATGGCTCGCCAAAGAGGAATTCATGACGGATGACGTGTATGACTTCGAGGATGTGACATACAATGAAAACTCTGTCCGCTTCGATCTCAAGAAGAAATATAGCCTGGATTCCACTATCGAAAGAATCGATCTGGAAATCGATGGCGAAGTCAAGGATTCCATTTCCGGGGAAAGCAACTACAGCTTCCGCAATCTTCTCTCCGATACAGAATATACTCTCGCTTTACACTACACTGCCGATGAAAAGAAGACAGACAAGGTTGTCCGCACTTCCTTCACTTCCGCCGCCTATAAGACGCCGAGTCTTTCTCTTTCCTGTCAGAGTGCGACTGTCGATTCCTTGACGCTGAAAGTCGATAAGACGGATGAAGATAATCTTCTTTCCTCAGTAGATCTTTCTCTTTATGACGAAAGTGGAATTGCCATTTCCCCGACAAAGAAGGAAGAGACCTATCTTTTCGAAAATCTGAAATCCGATTCGAAATATACTGCATTCCTTTCCTATACCTATGACGCCAGGGATGGAAAAGGCGAAACCAAGAAATCCATCCAGCAGGTTTACTCCACTTTGAAGAACGAAGTTCCGGAAGCCGAGGAAGTCGCATCCGAAATCAAGAAGGACAGCCAATCCATCACTGTGAGCTATGAACTGTCCAACAAGGATATCGGAACAATCGATAGCCTGACACTCCTAAAGGATGGAAAGACCATCAAGAGCGTCAATGAAAGCAAAGCTGTCTTTGATTCTCTATCCGAGGATCAGGATTACAGTGTCCTTGTTACCTATTCCTATGATCTCAATGACGGAAAAGGAAAGAAGACCGGACAGAAGGAATTCCTCTATCATACCAACCCATCTCTTTCGATTTCCTCCATCAGTGTCCTCTCTCCAAAAGAAAAATATACCGCCGGTGAGACAATCGAACTGAAGATCGGACTTCACAATGCCAAGAATCTGACGGTTTCCTCTATCAGCGTCAATTCTCTTTCCTGCTCCTTTGTCGCCTTCAACAGCTATGTTTTGGCTAGCTATGTGATTCCAGATGACACCTATCAGGCTGGTGAGAATTCCGTTTTTGTCTCCTCCATCAATGCGACAATGGGGAAAACGACCTATTCCTATGAATATGCATCTTCAGAAGAAAACCACTATGACTTCCAGTATGAGACGAGCATGGAAGTCGAGAAGATCGAGTCGAGCAAGAATCTTGACTACTGCAATCTCAATGAGGAAATCAAAGCCAAGCTATCCTTGAAGAACGTCCTCAATCAGAGTCTGACGAGTGTGACCTTGAGTGATAACACGACGCTTCCGATTACGAAGAATGATGCTGGTGAATATTCAGTCTCGCTTCCAAGCGATACAGCTGGACTCCACAGCTATCAGATCACTGCCGTCAATTACACCCAGAACGAAGAAGCAGGCCAGGCTTTCTATAGTCAGGTCATCCAGTATTATGTCCTTCCAGATCAGACAAGCACATCCGTCACGACTGTCGAACAGTTCATGGCCATGGAGGAAGGAAAGACCTATACTTTGGATGCCGATCTTGATTTCAGCAATGTCACCTACACACCATTTGCATTCAAAGGCGTCTTAAGAGGAAATGGTCATAAGATCCAGAATCTGAATTTCACCATCACGGATGCTCAAAGCGATGGCGGATATTATGGTCTCTTCTCTTCCTTGGAAGGATTCGTGGATAATCTCACCTTCGAAAACGCCTATATCCGCTGCAACAACACTCTGAGCAGCAAATATCAGTATTTCGGATTCCTAAGCGGAAGTTCGAAGAACGCCTGCGTCAGAAATATCCATGTCGATGAGTCCTGCATCATGAAGCTCGAAGGCGGAAATGGCCAGAGCTATATGGATGTCGCCGGCCTGATCGGAAGAAATGACGGAAACATCATCATCGATGATTCGAAAGTCTCTCCGATTTTCTGGAGCACGAACAAGGGCTACAATGTCAGCGGACTTGTCTCCTATCTGAAGGGAACAGGAATTGTCACCTTCAGAAGAAATATCATCGATTTCAGCTATTCGAATGAAAATGCCACAGGAAGTGGTTCCCATAGCATCTATAGTCTCTCTTCCTATGCTACAAGCAAATGTACGATCGATGTCAGTGATCTTCTGGTGAATATCCATTGTTCAAAGAAAGAATCTTTCTCCACCTTGACAATCAATCTCGCAAGCACTTGCACTTTCAAGGTCAATCACATGATCGACTTATCCACAATGAAGGGTATTTCAGCCCTGGGAACTGCAAATGTCAGCATCTATAATTCCTTCTATCTCTTCTCTAATGGATCCATAGGCAAACTTGTTGAGTACCCTAGCTGTCTCAAGGAGCAGAAGAACGCCCTGATCAATGATTCGTACTACAACGGTGAAACCAATGCTGTAAAGAAACTCGAGGACATCGACTTCTACTTCGATGTCTGTGGGTTCGATCCAGACGTCTGGCAATTTGAGGATCCACACTATGAGAAATTAATCAGTGACTACGGAACAGAATACATCAGTTTCAAGGTTCCGACGCTCAATCGCAAGTCAGAACTCTAAACACAAAAGAAACCATCCTGAAGCATAAGACAAAAGGATGGTTTTTTCTATGATGAAAAGAATGAATTTTTCCTGCTGTGATTCGAACCTCTTCGAATGTGATTGTTTTTGTTCAAAATGTGTTATTTATCCAAAACAATTTCGAATTCATAACACTTATTCACCAACCTATCCAAACGGAATCATAGAATCGACTAAATATTCTTCTTAGATTCGATTCCATCAACGTACCCTTCGTTTTTCAAAGTGACATCCAAAAATGTCACTTTGAAATTTGATTTCTACAATTCTGTGTTCCATTGACCTGGTTCGAAGGGAAGTTAAAATCAACCGATGAAATGATAAAAAGCCCTTTGCCATAAGTTTTTTCCTACAGCTGAGGGCTTTTCATGTATTTTAGGCTTATTCAAACTCGACAATCACTCATCAATTTTGTTTCTAGATTTTTTCGTGTTCGCTTCTCTTTTGAATCTTTGATTTATCCATATTATCCTGCCTGTATGGGCTAATGTCATCATTTTGTTATCGGTGTTGATAACACTTGCACCGTAACTGTGGATAATAGCAATATGTATCAATTCAGGTTATAAGCCGAATTGCTTAGGAGAGCAATAATCTTTTTCTATTTTGCTGTCAGCG
>CAVCCX010000038.1:0-17360 GCA_963600815.1 Bacteroides uniformis
TAGCAAAAAATCTTATTGGAATTACGCATCGTAGACAATATTGATGATAGAAGCGACGGAGTCAAGGGTATCTTCGAAGTTGATTTCTTTTGCAAAATTGTTCTTTCTTTGGTAGGCTATCCATCTTGTCTTCATTGCGGAGCTTGTTTCTAGGTCTGATAATATCGATAAAGCTTCATTTTTCGTTATCTCATTATTTCGATGGAAACACGTTCTTATGAATGCTTCTTTGAGAATCGATGGGTTGATTTCATCCCATTTGGACTTTTGAATGATGAAAAGGTCATAAAAATCTTTGCACCGACTATTGTTTGTGCCTCTTTTCAGGACTGTTTCCAATTTTTCGGAAAGTATTGTTTCGAAATTGTATGATGGAAGATAGAGTTCTTTTTCAGAAAACAGGCATTTGTAGTGATGCATGACAGCATCCGGTGTGATGGGATCACCGGTTGCAACATCAAAACTGACGGGCACTCTTATGTTTTCCAAATGACCTACGAGAAGAATATTGAATCCACCATAGATGTCTTCTTTTCTTATTTCCTCCATGCCAGTATATTCAAAAATGATATCGTCATCTTCTTTTATGGATGCAATCTTTTGAAATATTTTCTGAACATTCTCTTTTGTCAGATTTTGTTTTCTGATAAGAAAATCGACATCCATTGTTGAACGAAATTCAATTCCCAATGCTGATGCTAATAAAAATCCGCCTTTCAGGACGAAATTGTTTGAATATTGCGAATGAGACAGTCTTTTCAAAAACGCATCGAAAAAATAATTCTGCAGAATAACGTTTGAGGGGACACTTTTCTGCTCGGAAAGATTTTTGATCTTAGCTTGCAAGGATTGTTTATTCATTGTTCAATAGAATCTCCATTATGTTTGAGACTTTGTCTTCCAAACCCATGATTTTTGCGTATTTCATCAAATTATTGATGTTCTTATCTTTTCTGGCTTTATAGGAATTGATGCATTTGACAAACGATTCGGAATCAAGCATTTTTCGAAATCGAATGAAATCCAAGACGGTCTTTTCGATGTTATAGGTAAGAATGCTGTTGCCTAGGATTGTCTTCGTTTTTATGATTCCCAAAGAATAAATAGCATCACGTGTATCTGTATGAAGGATGAGATTATCTTTGTGCAAGGAATAGGGCCTATAGTTTTTTGGTCCGGTTACCTCGAGATAAGGCGGCATATAATCTCCGAGCCCATGAAGATAGGCAGCTGAATAAAAAGAATAGATCAATTTTGGGTATTGATATTGAAAAATAAAATAATCATCAGGCATCCAGGTTTTCTCGGCATAGAATCCCACACAATATTTTTCTAAGTTATGGCTACGAACATATCGGTAAAGCTGAGCGGAAGGAATCTTAGCCGAATCGATGTCTTTTTTTGTGATGTATCCTTTGTTTCGAAAGAGTATTTCTTCTATTTTTTTTGAATTGGTCATGTTGCAAATCTAACCATATTATATGATTCTATGGTTAGATTTGCAACACTCTATGTTTCTTTCTAATCCACTGAAATCTGAAAATCATTCTTTTTGTCTTGCTTCCTTTCCTCTTTTTCTGTACCTTATTTCCAAATGAGGTGTGACTATGGAAATCACAGAAAAAGCAAGAGACTATATTCTTGAAGAACTGAAGAACAACAAACTGGATGCGTTGAGAATCTATCTGACAGAAGAAAATGAAGAATACGAGATTCATATGGAACTTCTTACGAATGATGAAATCAAAGAAATTCCAGTGAAAGATTTTGGTTCTCTGAAGGTTGCCATCACCAAAGAAGATGAGGATGCCTTGGAGGATGTCATTTTCGATTTTGATGAGAATGGCATCGCAATCATTCTTCCAGAACATCATCATGATGGGGAATGCTGCTGTGGTCATCATGATGATGAAGGGTGTTGTGATCACGAACATCATTGCTGCTGCGAAGAAGAAAAATAGACTGCAATCTGAATTGCTGATTTCTAGGAGGCTTTTTGATGACCTTATATCCTATAAAAGATGCTGAGGAAACAAGCATTCTTCAAAAGATGATCGACGAATCATCAGAAATCGTTTTTTCAAAAGGGGAATATCTGATTTCTCCTCTCTTTTTCCATTCCGATATGAAGATCGTCTTTGAAAAAGGGGCCGTTCTTCGGCTCACGGATGAAGAAAAGAGATTCTCGAAGATTCCGACAAGAATCGCTGGCATCGAGATGGAAGGATATCCTGCTATGCTCAACTTCATTTCCTGCGAGAATGTGACGATTTCTGGAGAAGGTCTTCTGCTTGGCCAGGGAGAAAAATGGTACATCAAGTATTGGGGGAAGGATATGAAATCCGGTATGCGAAAAACCTATGATGAACAACATCTTCGCTGGGCCTGCGACTATGATTGCTTCCGACCGAAGATGATTCTCGTCCAGGAGTCCGAAAATGTCACGTTGTGTGATCTAGAGCTTCATGATTCTCCGTTCTGGAATGTTCATATCCTTTATTCGAAAAATATAAAAGTGTGCAATCTAAGAATTCTTTCAGAAAATCCAATCTCTCCATCAACGGATGGAATTGATGTCGATTCGAGTGAAGATGTCTGTATTTCTTCTTGCCATATTTCGACAAACGACGATGCGATTTCCATCAAGTCTGGGCGTGATTTGGATGGGCTGAGAGTCAACAGACCATGCAAGAACGTCGTGATCGAGGATTGCTTTTTCCATTATGGATATGGTCTTTCCATCGGTTCAGAACTCTCTGGCGGAATCGATGATATCATTGGAAGAAACCTTGTCTTTGACCATTCGGATTGCGGATTTCGCATCAAATCTTCGAAGTCTAGAAAAGGATATGTCAAGCATGTCCATCTGAGCCATATCACGATGAAGGAAGTCAGATATCCTTTTTACTGCTATCTCGATTGGAATCCTTTGTATAACAGGAATGAATTGCCCAAAGACTACAAAGGAGAAATTCCTTTTTATTGGCATAAGCTTCTTTCCTTGCCCGATGATTCCTTGAAGGATACAGCTGTGGATGACCTTTCTTTTTCAGATGTTTCTCTTTCTTCTAATGAGGTTTCATCCTGTCTTTTTACCTTCTGTGGATTTCCCTCTTCGAAAATCACGAATGTGAAATTCGAAAATCTTTTTGGTGAAGTCTCAGAATGGGGAACGTTCGAGAATACAGAAGAACCCATTCAAAAGAATATCGATGTCAAAATCCTTGGAAATCTGAAGACCGTTCCAGGCGAATTTGACAATCGGTGAGGAAAGTCACTTTATCCCTGCTGAAAAGGAAAACAAATCCTTGCTTTTTAATATATTATATATTAATATTTTCACTGCGTCTTTTGAAAGACGGCTTTTCTTTGTGTGAATCTTGCCGACAAGTCCAATGGGCTTCACTCATCTATAGTCCAAGGAGTAACGTCCTTGCCTCGCAGAGTCGATTGGGTTGGCATCTTGAAGCATCAAAGAAGTTTTAACAAAAAGGAGGCTCAAAACATGAGCGAAGAAGTCAAAGAAGAAGTTGTCGAGCAGAACGTGGATGTCATGGCCAGCACTGTCCATAATCCAGATGATCCGGTTGTCAGTGCAAAGACTCTTTTAGATGCCGGTGTTCATTTCGGACACAGAGTTTCCAGATGGAACCCGAAGATGAAACAGTTCATCTATGGAAAGAGAAACAATCTTCACATTATTGATTTGAACAAGACCGCCAGCCAGATGCAGACTGCCTATCAGGCCCTTAAGGACATCGTTTCCAAGGGTGGCAAGGTTCTCTTTGTCGGAACCAAGGCTGCTGCTCAGAAAGCAACCCAGGAAGAAGCCATCCGTTCTGGTTCCTTCTATGTTGCCCATCGTTGGTTGGGTGGTACTTTGACCAACTTCCATACGGTTGCCAAGAGAATCGCTCTCTTGAGACAGATCGAACAGGAAGAATTGAATGGCGAATTGGAAAAACTTCCGAAGAAGGAAGCTGCTGACAGACTCAAGCTCAAGGCCAAGTTGTCTGCCAACCTTGAAGGCATCAAGGAAATCCGTCTTCTCCCCCAGGCTTTGGTCGTTGTCGATCCAAAGGAAGAACACAATGCTGTTGCTGAAGCTAAGCTTCTCAACATCCCTGTCTTCGCTTTAGGCGATACCAATACCGATCCGGATACGATCGACTATTTGGTCCCTGCCAATGATGATAGCGAAGCTTCCATCCGCATCATCATCGGACTTTTGGCTGATGCTGTTGTCGAAGGAAAGGGCGGCGAACCGCTTTATGCCTACAAGGATGCCGCTGCTGCTTCTTCCACCATGGCTGAAATGCTCAAGGGTGTCGATCCGAACGAACAGACCAAGGCTATCCGTGCCAAGCTCAGAAATGATGCCATTGCCATGAGAAAGAAGAAGTCTGGAAATCGTCCGGCCAGCAAGAAATTCGTCAAGAAGAATTTCCGTCCGAGAAACAATGAAGAGAAGAAAGATGCACCAGCCGAAGGTGCCACAACCGCTCCCTCTGCTGATGCCGCCGAACCAGCAAAGGAGAACGCCTAATCATGTCTGATCTTATCAATTTAATCAAGCAGCTTCGTGATCGTACCGGAGCCGGTATCATGGACTGCAAAAAGGCTTTGTTGGCCAACAACAACGATGTCGAAGCCAGTGTCACCTGGCTTCGTGAAAAAGGCATCGCCAAGCAGGCCAAGAAGGCTTCCAGCCGTATTGCTGCCGAAGGTGTTGCCTGGGTCATGACCAAGGACAACACGGCCGCCATCGTCGAAGTCAACTCCGAAACCGACTTCGTTGCCAACTCGGATCCATTCCGTGCCTTGGTCAAGGAAGTCAACGAAATCGTTCTTGCCAATGCTCCAAAGACTTTGGAAGAAGCAAAGGAATGCAAGAATGGCGAAGGAAAGTCCATCAATGAACTTTTCATCGATGCCGGTGTCAAACTCGGTGAAAAACTCGACTTCAGAAGATTCGAAATCGTCACCAAGTCTGATGATGAAGTCTTCGGACCCTACATCCATATGAACGGAAAGATTGCCACTTTGGTTGTCTTGAAGGGTGGAAATTCCGAAGTTGCCAATGGTGTTGCCTTGAACGTCTGCTCCAACAACCCGGCCTATGTCAACGAAAGTGATATTCCGGCTGATGTCGTTGCCAAGGAAACAGAAGTCCAGAAGGAAGCTTCCCAGAACGATCCGAGTTTTGCCAAGAAGCCAGCTGCCATTCAGGAAAAGATCATCGCCGGCAAGGTCAACAAGGTTCTCTTCGAATCTGTCCTTGTCGATGAACCTTTCATCTTTGATGATTCCAAGACCGTCGGTCAGTATCTCAAAGAGAATGGTGCCAGTGTCGTCAAGACCATTCGCTATGCTGTCGGTGAAGGCATCGAAAAACGTCAGGACGACTTTGCTGCCGAAGTTGCCGCTCAGGCATCTGCCGGTAAGTAATTCCATTGAACGTAAGGGCACCCTTTGCGGGGTGCCTTTCTTATAGAATAAAGGAGAAAGAAAATGGCCAAGCAGTACAAAAGAATCCTTTTGAAGATTTCTGGAGAGGCTCTCAAGGGACACGAAGACATCTATTCCAAGGAATTCCTCGAGAAAATCTATCAGATTGTCAAAAAAATCACAGACAAGGGAACAGAAGTCGCTATTGTTGTCGGCGGCGGAAATATCTGGAGAGGCAATTTAGCTTCCACTTTGGAAATTGAGCGTACGTCCGGCGACTACATGGGCATGCTTGCGACGATTATGAATGCCATGTGTCTGCAGTCCTTCTTCGAAAACAAGGGACTTGTCACACGTGTCATGTCCGCCGTGGAATGCAATAAGGTCTGCGAACCTTACATTCGCAGAAAGGCGATCCGCCATCTCGAAAAGAAGAGAGTCGTCATCTTTGCCGGTGGCATCGGCTCCCCTTATTTCACGACCGATACCTGTGCGGCCTTGCGTGCAAAGGAAATCTGTGCCGATGGCATCTTCATGGGCAAGAATGGTGTGGAAGGAATCCTGACGGATGATCCAAGAAAGAATCCAGACGCCACTCTGATTAAGAAAATCTCGTATCAGGATATTTTATCCAAAGGGCTCAAGGTCATGGATGCAACCGCCATCGGGCTTCTTCTTGATTCGAACGTCGATGTCCGGGTCTTCAATATGAATGATCCTGAAAATGCCGTGAAGGTTGTCGATGGACAGGACCTTGGCACCTTGGTGACCAATTCGAAGTAAGGTCTTTTTCCATATTTGTTTTTTTAGTAGAATATATCTATACTTTTGGAGGAATATCAATTTATGGACTATCTAGCAGAATGCAATGAAAAGATGGATAAATCCGTGGAAGCTCTCAAAGCCAGCATGGCCACTCTTCGAGCCGGCAAAGTCTCTGCCGCTTTGCTCGACAAGGTGACCTGCAATCTCTATGGATCTCCCTCTCCGATCAAATACGGTGCAACAATCTCTGTCGTCAGCCCGACCGACTTGTCTGTCAAGCCATTCGATCCTTCGACGGTAAAGGACATCATCTCCGGCATCAACAAAGCCGATTTAGGCTGCTCTGTTGCTCAGAATGGAAATGCCATCGTCCTCAAGTTCCCGGCACCGAGTGAAGACAGAAGAAAAGACCTCGAGAAGCAGGCCAAGAAATATGCCGAGGACGGCAAAGTCGCTATCCGCAATATCCGCAGAGATCTCAATACCAAAGTCAAGAAGGATGAGACACTCTCTGAAGATATGAAGAAGGGCTACGATGATGACATCCAGAAAGCCACCGATAAGCATGTTGCCGAGATTGACAAAATCTATCAGGCCAAGGTGAAAGATATCGAGACCATTTAAGATGGCAAAAAAAGAAGCAACTGTTCTGAAAGATATCCAAAGCTATGCTCCTTTGAAGCATATCGCTTTTATCATGGATGGAAATGGCCGCTGGGCAAAAAAAAGACTTCTTCCCAGAAGTGCCGGTCATAAGGCCGGTGTCAACAAAATCCACGAAATCATTGATTCAGCCTTTGAAGACTACGGCATCTTTGCCGCCAGTCTTTTTTGTTTTTCCACAGAAAACTGGAATCGTCCGGAGAAGGAAATCGAGACGCTTTTTGAGCTTCTCGAGGAATTCTTCAAGAAGGAAATCGACTATTTCATGGAAAAAGGAACACAGGTCCGCGTTTTGGGCGAACTGAGCGATCCAAGGATTCCACAGAAGATTCTCAATACGATCAACGAAGCCATGGAAAGAACGAAAGACAACAAACGACATGTCTTCAATGTTCTCTTCAACTATGGCGGAAGAGGTGAGATTCTTCATGCGACCAAGGAAATCGCTAAGGATGTCCTCGATAAGAAAATCACCGTCGGTGACATCACGGATGATGTCTTCAAGAGTCATCTCTATACGAGGGAAATCTCGGATATCGATCTTCTTATCCGCACCTCCGGCGAAGAGAGAATCTCCAATTGTTTCCTTTACCAGCTTGCCTATACGGAATTGGAATTCGTTGATGTCTATTGGCCGAGTTTCTCCAAAAAAGATTTGGCAGATTGTCTTCTTGCCTATACCAAACGCAACCGACGCTTTGGTGCCATAAAGGAATAAGTGTATGAATAAACTTTCTAATTCTTCGAAGATGGGCCTGCTGACGAGAACCATCACGGCAATCTGCTTGGTCCTTGTTCTCTTCCCAGTGACCCTTTTTGGAAACTGGGCTTTCTTTGTTCTCTTCTTCCTTCTTGCCGTTGTCGCCATTCATGAGATTCTTTCGACGCCTGGACTGAATCGATACAACTGGTTTGTCAAAACGGTTGTCTATCTTTTCGTGTTGTCCTTCATCTATTGGGCTTTCTTGAAGAACCTTCTTCGTTCTCCGGATAACCCTTCGTATCTCAATCCATTCACAAATGGAGGAATCTTCTCTCTATCCGATATATTTGTCTCTGTGACTGGAATCACGTTATACGGCTTAGTCTTGTTTACCATTGCTGTTGTCGATCCGAAAGTCCAATTGCAGGATGTTACCTATCTCTTCACGGTCGGCATCCTTCTTTCTTTAGGATTCATGGGAATTTATTTCGTCCGCTTCTTCCCGAATTCAACCGGATTTGTCCAAAATCCGAACTTGGCCGATCTGACCATCAGCGTTTCTTTTTCGAATCAATCCATCGTCCTGAAGAACTATTTCAAGGACTATTATCAGTGCTATGGATATGATCAGAACCTGGCTTCCTCGCTTCTCATCTTCTATATCTGCATCGGAACATGGGCGAGTGATGTCGGAGCCTATCTCTTCGGCATGCTGTTTGGAAAACACAAGATGAATCCGAGAATCTCCCCTCATAAGACATGGGAAGGATTCTTTGGCGGTGTGGCGATGTGCATTGTTGTCTCTTTAGGATTGGCTGCTATCATGGAATTCTGTTTCCATCTTCCAATCATTCCTGGACTCTTGCAGTTCTCTTATTCTCCGGCCTTGGACCGCATGGGCATTCTTCATGGCGTCTGCTGGCCTTTCCTGATTCTCATCACTTTGTCATTCCCGATTGTCGGAAATATCGGCGGCTTCCTTTTCTCTCTCATCAAGAGAAATTATGGCATCAAAGATTTCGGAAAGATTTTCCCTGGCCATGGCGGTGTCATCGACCGTTTCGATTCGATCTTCACAAATTGCATTGTCACAACCATCCTTTTATGGATCACAGCCTATGGATGGAATTTCCTTATCTAAATGAGACAGAAAATCATTGTTTTGGGAGCCACTGGCTCCATTGGTATCCAGACATTGGATATCCTTCAGTTTTCCATCGATTATGAATTGGTCGGGGTTTCCCTGAATTCCCGTTTTGAGAAACTGGAATCTTATCTTTTCTATTTCGATTCCCTGAAATACGTGGCGATTTCCGATGAGAAGGCTGCAAAGGAATTCCATCTTCGTCATCCTTACTACACCATTTTTACCGGTGAGGATTCTTCCCTGAAGCTGATTGAAGCCAATAAGGACGCGAATGTTTTTAATTCCTTAATCGGAAATTGCGGATTAAGACCGACTCTTCTATCTATCCGTCAGAATCAGGATATCATGCTTTCGAATAAGGAATCCTTAGTCATCGGTTCTTCTCTCATCAAAAAGGAACTATCCAATTCCACATCTCACATCTATCCAGTGGATAGTGAGCATGTCGCCTTGGCCAAGCTGATCAAGGAGACCGAAAAGAGAAATGTCGACAAGAAGGATATTCTCCGCTATACGGTCACGGCCTCGGGTGGGGCTTTGCGCGACTTGAAGAAAGAAGACTTGAAAGAGGTTTCACCATCGACAGTTCTTCATCATCCGACCTGGGCGATGGGAAACAAAATCACGGTGGATAGCGCAACTCTGGTCAACAAGGGATATGAAGTCATTGAGGCGAGTGTTCTTTTTGATGTCCCATTAAGCAAGGTTGGAGCCATCATCTGCCGAGAATCCCTTGTCCATGCCCAATTGACCTATCAGAAGGATGAAAAAGAAGTTCTCTTGGAAGAATATTCTCCCTGCAGCATGAAAATTCCGATTGCCTACAGTCTTTCCAAAGGATTGCTTGGCATGCATAAGGATAATTCGGATGATCTGGAAAACAAGAAGAAACTCCATTTCCAGGCCATCGATGAGGATTTCTATCCGGCTTTCCGCTATACGATTTCGACCTATGAAAAATATGGCAATGTCGGAATGATCTACTACAATGCCGTCGATACCTTAGCCATTTCCTATTTCCTGGAAGGGAAGATCAGCTATTTGCAATTGCTTGCTTCCTTACGATATACTTACACTCACTTGGACAATCTGCCTGAACTGAAAGAAGACGATCTGAAATCCATCATTTCCCTTTCGGAAGTCTATGCGAAGGATGTCTTGTCCAAGATCATGAAGTCTCAGGAGGATTGATCATGGCTGTCTTACAGGTGATACTGAATATTGTCGTTTTTTTGTTGGGCTTATCCTTTGTGGTCTGCATCCACGAAGCCGGCCATCTGGCTGTCGCCAAATTATGCAATGTCTATTGTTTTGAATATTCCATCGGCTTTGGTCCACTTCTCTATAAGCATCGTTTCAAGCACAAAAAGAAAAAGAGCAAGAAGGATGTCCTGACGGATGATGTTCTTTATACCGCAGATGGAAAGGAAGAGAAGGTTCTTGGTGAGACACAGTTATCAATCCGTGCTCTTCCTCTTGGCGGCTATGTCGCCATGGCAGGCGAGGATGGAAATCTCGCCGAGGATGGAACAACTATCCCACCGGAAAGATGTCTGACTGGTGTGAATCACTTCAAGCAGATCTGCATCATGCTTGCTGGCATCATGATGAATTTCATCCTGGCTATCATCCTCTTCACATGTGCTTATTGGGTTCCCCAGGAACAGGCTATCTATACCGGAAATACCATCAAACTGAAATATGACGGAGAGGGTGATTCTCCGGCAAAGCTCATCGGCATGCAGGATGGCGATAAGATCCTGACAATCTATCAGACCTATGACAATCTCCTCGACAAGGAAACAAAGCAGGTCGTCAAAGGAAAGACATTGACCTTCCCTGTCGCTGAGGAACAGGTCGAAATGACCGATTATCAGAAAATCAAGGAAGAAAGCAAGAAGAAGTCAAGTCTCAACTACAATGATGTCGATGTCCATTCCATCTCCTATGCCTGTCAGGATATCTATACCAACTACTGGCCCTATATCGATCAGAGCGTCAAGGCTTTCGATCTTTCCTTATACGATCAGACCTACAAAACTGATTTCTCTTCCTATATGGTCGGTGCCGAATCGACAAGAACATTCCACATCACCTATCAGAGAGGAGAAGAGGTCTTCACCAAAGTGACAGACCCGATCAAGACGAGCATCAAGAAGGTCAATAGCAAGGAATACTATTCCTTCGGCTATCTTGGAATCTCGTCTCTGACGACGACCTATCAGGCTTCCTTTACAGAAGGCATCCAGGCCGGAACAAAGCAGTTCGGTTCTCTCTTTGTCGGACTCTATCAGGCCTTGGGATCTTTGTTCACACCGAGCGGTTGGAAGAATGTCGGAGGCATCATCTCTGTCTATCGTCTCTCTGCCCAGGGAACCCAGTCTGGTTCGATGTACACCTTCCTGACTCTTTGGGGATATATCTCTCTGAACCTTGGCTGCTTCAACCTTCTTCCCTTCCCGGGATTGGATGGCTGGCAGACACTGATTGCTCTTCTTGAGAGCATCACAAGAAAGAAATTCCCATCCAAGGTGAAGAATGTCGCCAATACGATCGGACTCATCATCATGATGGTCCTGGCTGGACTTCTCATCTTCAAGGATATCTTTGTCGGTGGATTCTAAATCAAAACAAGACCACAGCAATGTGGCCTTTTTTCTAACGCTTTTGCAGAGAAAACTGAATTTTCTCAATCGTTTACCTTCCAATAGCCATTCTTCTTGGCACCAATACGGATTATGATTCCTGATTCTTGGAGTACTTTTATATTGCTTTGAATTGTCGAGTGATTTCAAACAAAATTTCAATTAATGAATTTATAGCATTATTTAAGTGTTTTGATGTTGATTTAGTGTTTTTAATTAGTATTTATTTGATTGCTTTTAGCCACTTTATTCACCGCCTTCTTACCAAAAGTGCGTTCTAATGGGCTTCTTTTGAATCATCTTTGATTCCACAAAAGAAGTATCCGTAATCATACTTTTTGACTTTGGAAATATTTTATAGTACTGAGGAATATAGGCACCTGATTTGTTGGCATCAAACTCGTTTTTTTGAACTCAAAACAGGATGCCTTTTGAGTTGAGTCTCCAAAAAGTTAACGCAATCAATATAGCAAAACAACTTCTCGATTCTTTATATTTTGTATTAAATCGAGCATGCTTTAAAAGGAACCCGGTATAAAACCCGGTATAAAAACCGGTATAAAAACATGCAGTTTTTTGCTTTCATCATACAAAAATGAAGATGAATTCATCATTGTTTCATCTATCCTCATTATGCGTTTAATTTATTTAGGGAAGCACAAATTGATTTTTCATCGATAATTCTCATCATAGATTTGTTTGGTCTTCTCTTGGAAATATTGGATGTATTCTTCAGGATTGTCAAAAGAGGCTATATTTTCCAATATGGCCACATAGACGATGTTTTTTACATAGTCATCTTTGACATTTGCCAAGGATTCGATGTAAGAAAAAACTTCCTTGATTTCTTTTTCCTTTTTGTCGCTGACGACACTTTTGACATAGGGCATGAACACGTCTTCGAAAACAACAAAACTTCCTGTATCAAGACCTTCCTGCCAGGATGTTTCTTCTTCAAACTTTTCTTTTAGCTGAGGAAATTTCGATAATAGATTTTCGTTTGTTTCTTTAGAGGTCATTCTTTTCTATTCCTTGAGATATATGAATCTTGCTGTGATTGGGATGGGATAGAGATTTTTACGAACAATTGGCATCGCGTTCTATATATTCAGAAGTGATTGTATAAACCCCGATTGTATTCAAGTCCTTATCGAAGAATTCTACTTCAAACGTTTTATCATTGTATTTCAGAACAATGGCTCCAAGAGTTCCTTTTTTCAGATCTTTATAGTCTTTGATCAATATTACATTATCGAGTTCTTCCATTTTCGTTGCCCTCGTTTCTGATTGGTATACCTATAAGTATACCAAAAATTCGCTATACATCGCTTGTGGCTTTCTAAGGCAAATGGTATTTTATGCTGGAATTCAGTACAATCTGAAAATGTGAGATGGTTTTTCTTTGCTGAAAGATTTGCTTCGCATCACTTCGATTTGAAGGCAATGATAAGAAATCTTTCCGATTTTGGTCAACCTTCCTTTCATGCCAGGATTTATCCTGAGAGAGAACGGTATCCAGTAAAGATGAATTTCTTTATTCTCAGTCAGGAAAAGCACGTGGAAAGGGAAATGAGACTTTCCTCTTTCTATCAATTTTATGCCCGAATCGAAAATGCTTTTCTGTTCTTGTTATTTCCGATTTCGTTCTATACAATATCTCTTCGCGAGGTGATTTTATATGGATTCTTTGATTGATCGCTTTTTAACCAAAATTGGCATTGGAAACAAGGCTCCTTTTGCACATGCTTCCTTTAAGGAACTGACCAATGACAAGGAGAACAACCGAATCATTGCGACCATTCAGCTGGATGGCTATCTTCCTTATTCCGTCTATCAGAATTTCTTTGATACCCTCTCTTCCTTCACGGCGAAGGGCGGTTTTGGAATCAGATTGTCTTTTGTCTACCAAGATGAAGGCAAGATTGAGGATCTCATTGCCGAATTCGAGGAAGAAATGGAATGCACGATGCTTTCGGATCGAAAAATCTATCCGGAGGACAAAACGGTTCTTTTCTATTATGAATCCGCTGAAGGCGCCACCGAAATCACTTCCGAAACGCAGAAACTCAAAAACTTCCTCGACAGCATTTCCTCTTCCTATCGTCTGCTTGTCCAGGAGAAAGTCTTCTATGATGACTTCTCAGAACAGCGAGATGAGAAATACCAGAAAAAGGCAGATGAAGTGAGCCGACAGATGAAGGAGATTGAGGATATTCAGTCCCATTATCAACCCTGCAAGCTCAAGGATGTCGAACAGTTCCGTCTTGTCATTGTTGAAGGAACAATCTTCAAACTTGGTGAAGCAAGAAAAACCAAAAAGAATCAGCTCATCCAGCCGATTGAATATACCGATGGAAGCGATAGCATCTCCTCGACGCTTTTCGAGAACAAGAGAATGCCTCTCGAAGAGATTGAGAAATATAAGCCTGGGACAAAAATCCGTGTCAAGGGAAGACCTGAGCATGATCCTTTCCAACACGGAGAACTGGTTATCCGCATCGACAACATTGAGATTCTTCCCCCTGATCCAATCAGAGAGGATACGTATCCAAAAAAGAGAGTCGAACTCCATGCCCATTCCAAGATGTCCGCCTTTGATGGACTCTGCTCCATCACAGACTATGCCAAGATGGCCAAGAGCTGGGGCATGAAAGCCATCGGATTGACGGATCATGGCAACGTGCAGGCTTATCCGGAAGCCCAGAAGGCTCAGAAGGCCACAGGTGTGAAGATTCTCTATGGCACGGAACTCTATATGGTCGATGACAAGATGACTTTCATATACAATCCGAGTGACAGAGAACTCTCCAAAGAGACCTATGTCATCTTCGATACCGAAACGACCGGTCTTTCCTGCCGATATGACCGACTGATCGAATTCGGTGCCGTCAAGATGTCTCCGACAGGCGAGATTCTTGATGAAATCGACTTCTTCATCAATCCAGATGGACATAAATTATCGAAATTCTCCATTGAAACATCTCATATCCGGCAAGAGGATGTGGATAGAGGAAAGCCAATCAAGAAAGCCTTGAATGAAATCATGGAATTCTTCGGGGATTCTATCATCGTCGCCCATAACGCCTACTTCGATTTCGATTTCATCAATGAGGCCTTGAAGAACAATGGAATGCCACTGATCTCCAATCCCGTCATCGATACGCTTCCTTTGTCCCGTTATCTCTTCCCAGATATGCGTTCTCATCGTGAGGAAGCCCTGGCAAGAAGGCTTTCCATCGAGTTCGATGCCACCGGTGCCCATAGAGCGAATTATGATGCCGGGCATCTGGCAAAGATTTTCGATGCCATGCTTTCCCTTCTCGAAGAGAAAATGCCGCATGTCAAGCATAAGGATTTGACCTCTCTTCCAGTCAGCAAGGAAATGATGTTGGGACTTCATCCCTATCATGCCACCGTCTATGTCAAAAATCTCGATGGATTGAAAGACCTTTATCGAATCATCTCTTTATCCAATACCGTCTATCTTTCGAAAAACAGCACACCGCTCACCCCGCGAAGTCTTCTTGAGGAGAATCGAAAGAACCTCATCATCGGTTCTGCCTGCCTCAACGGAGAAGTCTGGGAGGCAGCGACAACCAAAGGTCAGGATAAACTGAAAAATGTCATGGAACCCTATGATTTCATCGAGGTCCAGCCACCGGCAAACTATCTCTATCAGATCCACAAAGGTGAACTTTCGTCGATGGACGAAGTGAAGAATATTCTTTCTGATCTCATCCATACAGCCAAGAACATGGGAAAGACAGTCTGTGCCACCGGTGATTGCCACTATCTCAATCCGGAAGACAAAATCTATCGTGACGTCTTCATCGCCTCGAAGGGTCTTCAGGGCGCAAGACATCCACTGAATCTCGCACCCTATGATTCTGCCAGCAATGAGAAGAAGCAGGCATGGTACAAGAATCCTCTTCCCAATCCGGATCAGCATTTCAGGACGACGGATGAAATGATGGAATGCTTTTCCTTCCTGAATGATACAGCCCTGGCTGAGGAAATCGTTGTCGAAAACACAAACAAGATTGCCGATAGCATTGCTGATGATATCAAGCCGACCAAGGATAAGACCTATCCGCCTTTCATCGAAGGTGCGAATGAGAAATTGACGGAGCTTTCCTATCAGACCGCCAAGGAACTCTATGGCGATCCGCTTCCCCAGGTGATTCAGGAACGATTGGAAACAGAACTCAATGGTATTATCTCCGGCGGCTATGCCGTCGTCTACTGGCTTTCGAGTGATATTGTCCGCTGGTCGAACTCGAAAGGCTATCTCATCGGTTCGCGTGGATCTGTCGGTTCCTCATTTGTCGCGACGATGTCGGGCATCACGGAAGTCAATCCACTTCCTCCACATTACCGCTGCCCAAAATGCAAGAAACTCATCTTTGCCGATATCATGAAATATGATTCAGGATTCGATCTTCCACCGATGAAATGTCCAGACTGCGGAACGGATATGATCGGAGATGGTCAGAATATTCCTTTCGCTACCTTCTTAGGCTTCCACGCCGACAAGGTTCCGGATATCGATCTGAACTTCCCCTCTGATTTCCAGGCGACGGCCCACCTTCACATGCAGGAAGTTCTCAATGCCTCCGGAAACCACTGCTACAAGGCAGGTACGATCCAGACGACACAGGAAAAACAGGCCAGGGGTTATGTCTTAGGCTATTTTGAGTCACTCGGCATCGATCATTCGAAAATCCGCAATGCGGAAATCGATCGCATCGCCGCAGGCTGTGTCGATGTGAAGAGATCCACGGGTCAGCATCCAGGCGGTGTCATCGTCATTCCGAAAGGCATGGAGGCCTATGACTTCACGCCGGTGCAGTATCCTGCCGATGATCCGGACAGCAAATGGGAAACGACGCATTACGACTTCCACGCCATCCACGACAACGTCCTCAAGTTCGATATGCTTGGACATGTCGATCCGGTCGCCATCAAGATGCAATGCGACCTTTGTGGATTCAGCTTCATGGATATGAAGGAGAAGATACCGATTTCTGATCCCGAGGCGCATTCGCTCTTCTGGTCGACAGAGGCCCTGCACCTGAAGAACAATATCCTCAAGCAGGAAACAGGGGCCTTGGGTCTTCCGGAATTCGGTACGGAAAACGGTCGAAGAGTTCTCATCGAAACAAAGCCGCGTTCCTTCTCTGACTTGGTCCGAATCTCCGGTCTGTCCCATGGAACGAACGTCTTTGCCGGAAATGCTGAAGATTTGATTACCCAGAAAGGCCTGACTTTGGGCGATGTCATCGCCTGCCGTGACGACATCATGACGGTCTTGCATGACAAATATGGCGTTGAGAATTCCGACGCATTCAAAATCATGGAATTCACCAGAAAAGGCATGTTCGGCAAATCTGGCAACGAGGACAAGAAAGAAGCCTATGACAAGATCATGAAGGAACACAATGTTCCCGACTGGTATATCGAATCCTGCCATAAGATTGCCTATATGTTCCCGAAGGGCCATGCGGTCGCCTATGTTTCCAACTGTATTCGGTGCGCCTGGTTCAAGGTGCATGAGCCGTTAGCCTATTATGCGACCTATTTCACTCTGCGCTGTGATGCCTATGACATAAAGACGATGATGAAGGGAATCAACCCCTGTATGAAGAAGAGAGAAGATATCCTCTCAAGAAAAGCAAGACGCGAACAGGTCAGCAATACGGAATTGGCCACCATCAACGCCTATGAATCCACCATCGAAATGTATGACCGTGGAATGAGTTTTGCTCCATTGGATGTCAATGTCTCCTTAGCGACAAAATTCTCCATCGATCGAAAGAAGAATCAGGTCATTCCTTCCCTGACCTGCGTCCCTTCTCTTGGCGAATCCGTCGCTGAACTGATCGTCAAGGCACGTGACGAGCATCCTTTCACATCCATTGAGGATCTCAAGGAAAGAGGCCATGTCGGTGATAAGATGATTGATACCCTCAGAAGCCTTGGTGCTTTAGGC
>CAVCCX010000039.1:0-17188 GCA_963600815.1 Bacteroides uniformis
TTTCCTAGTTTATATTTTTGTTCTCAGAGTTGCAATTTTTCTTTTCTTTTTTTGCTTTCCGGTGAAAAGAACGCTACAATACCAAAAAGGATGAAAGAATACCATGAAAAAAAAGAATCACCTCGTCGTTCTTCTGCTCGGCCTCGGAATGATGCTTTTTAGTCTTGTCGTCTGTATCTGTGCGACGAGCAAGACCTTTTCAGGAAGCGATATCTCCTTTGATTCATCCTATAAGGAAAAGAAAGTGACATTAAGAGGAACCTATTATGAGAAAAAGGATGCGGAATATGCATTGCTTCTATGCCCGGGCTACTCCTGTGACAGAGCCAAGTGGCGCGTGATGATGAATGTCGCCCTCTCTATGAATCTCACGGTCATGACGTTCGACTATTCCGGACAGGGTGGATCGTATGGGAAAATCTCTTTTGACAATGCCAAGACGGATGATATCCCCACCCAGATCGATGATGCTTTGGAAAAACTTCATTCCTTATCGAACATCGAATACGAAAACATCATTCTCATGGGTCATTCCATGGGTGGAAGAAGCATCCTTCGTCTCATGTATGACTATCATATCGAGGATGCTGAGACGAAACTAAAAAAGAAGAACGTGAAGAATATCATTCTCTTTTCTCCGGAGGTGAACTACAAGCATAACGCCCAGGCGAGTCTTTTTGCCTCCACGGATGATGAAAATGAATACCCATGGAAAGACTATTCCTCCAAGGCGGTCGAAGGTGTGAATGTCTATCTTTTCGGTTCGACTGCCGATGATGTTGTCTCTTCCTATGATATCTTAAGAATCAGCGAACGACTCACTGGAGAAAAGACAATCGAGGAAGGATGCATCGATTTTTCCACAACGACAGAGAAGGGAAACAAAATCACCGTGGGTGTCACTTCCCTTGTCCTTCATTCCTATCAGATGTATTCGACAAGATTCGCGGACTATCTTCTTTCTTCCCTGAAGGAAATCACCGGAAAGGAAATCAGTTATCCGACATGGCTTGTTTCATGGATCTATCTCGGATGGATCTTCGCATTGGTAGGCATCTTCCTATCCTTATTCTCTCTTTCGATGTCAAAAGAAAAAGAAGAAATCGACTTTGAAGAAGATGTTGAGATTGTCAATATGAAATCCTTCCTTCTGAACAAGCTTCTTCTATGGCTTCCCGGACTTCTGATTGGTGGAATCATCTGCTGTATCTGTGTCATTTTTCCTTTTGGTTCGCCGGTGATGAATATTCCCTATATGTGTCTGATTGCCGGCTATGGCATCCTTCTTTTCTTCCTTTATCGCATCGGAAAAGTCAAGGGAACCAAAGGAAAGATGGAAAGAATCTCCTTCAAGGCAAAAGCAAATAAGAAAGAAGTTCTTCTTGCCATTCTGATTCCATGTGCATTCTCTTTCTATGTCTGGTTCATCCTGAAGATGACGATGTACAATCTTCTTCCGTTCAATATTCGACTCTTCTGGCTTGCCTTCTCTACAATCCTGATGAGCATCGGATATTATGTCTCGAGCTATGAAGAAGATCTCTTAAGAAAAGCCAATGCCAAGAAAAGCACTCTCTTTTTCTATAACCTGATCCAGTATTCCGCCCTGTTCCTTTTTGTCTTCTTTTATTTAGCCATCAAGAGCTATTCTGGATTCATCGGCCAGATGCAGAACATGCTTCTGATGTATGCTCTCACGCTTCCTTTAGGCAACTATGTGAAAAGAAAAATCCATAGCCGTCTCTATGGAGCCATAGTCTCCTCTTTTCTCTTCCAGGCCATCATGATCACCTCGGCTGCCATCATCTCGGTGTTCTGATCATAGCGTACGAAAAGAGAAATTCTTCTCTTCAACGAAAATGGCTGCCCGTCTATGGACGAACAGCCAGGAAATTATTCCTTCACTAATTTGGAGACGAGAATCTTGCCGTTTTCCTCATTCCACGTGCCTTTGAATAGACCGCCTTCGACGGGACCGACGGAGACCATGTTCAAAGCGACCGTGTTGTCATTTTTGATATCCAGTGTTCCTTCGAGATTGAAGGGGGCACCAGTCTTTTTCATGACATTGTACGTGTAGAGAGAACCGTCGCTCGGTGTATCCACAAGAGTTCCTGTCGCACCCATCATCGATTCGGTTTTTCCGAGGTTGAATGTGATTTCCTTTGCTCCTTTTTCGAAGCTGAATTTCGAAATCTTGAATGTGAAGCCACTTCCGGAAGTGACGACATTCGCACTCACGGCTTGGTTAGCGATATAATCACCAAAGGCGTTTCCTGAGACGGTGACGGAATAATCATCATCGTCTGTGAGTTCTTCAATGGAGTGGAAATCCGTGTATTTCAGGTTGAGTGTTCCGGCTTCCACCTTTTCATTGCTGTACACTTCGACGCCGAGCGTCTTGTTCGTGACAGAAACGGAATAATCCTTTGTGATCAGGTCGCCGGCTGTAATCGTGACATCGATGGATAAGCTATCGTTTTGTGCGTCCTCTTTTGTCTGATACCCAAGGCAATCCTTCAAGGAAAGCGAGGGGGATGGCGGATTGCTCTTTGCTTCCTTCCAAGTTGCGCTCACGGTTGGGGATCCTAGGAGTTTCGAATCGCCTTCGAAGGTGATTTCACTCGATTTGTATCTTGGGGCGATGGCTTTCAGGACCGCACGGTATTTTCCGGCGGTGAAGGAATAATTCATCGTGCCTTTGTAGGTGTTTTCCTCATTTGCCTTGATCATGCCAGAGGAGGAGACGGCATGGCTATCCAAGACATCATTGACATACTGATAGACCTTCAATGAATAGAATGTCGCATGATCGCTGCCGCTGAATGAATACTCCGATTTCTCGAAATCCATCGTGAAATTGGTGGGATCTGTCAATTTTGTCTGCACATTCGTTTTCTTGCTGCATCCGGATAGACAAAGAAGGGTGCAGCAAAGAGGCAAAAATAGATTTTTTCTTTTCATACGATTCTCCTTATAGAATGGCGAAGACGAGATAGATGACGGAAGCAAGAGAGAACAGGCCATTTCCCAGACGCTCATCTTTTCCTTCCTTGCTGATCAAAGAGAAGAGGAAGTTTGTCAATATGCCAGCGGCCATTCCAAGGGCGATATCCTTGAAGATGACGATTCCAACCAGGGTGACGATGAATGGAAGAAGTTCTTTCGGCTCCTTGAAGTTGACATCCCTGATGGAAACGAGCATTCTCGAACTGGCGAGTGCGACAATCAGACAGGAGAAGGCAAAGACATCCTGAACATAGCTGGCAAGCTTGACTTCGCTCTGTTCGATCCACATGCCGACACCATGTGTCTCGGTGGCAAAAATGCCAAAGAAGAACCATGTGAATAAGCAGATGAAGAAGCCAAGGGAACAGACAAGGGAACTCAAGCCGGTTTTCGCTTCATCATTGGTCATGACGCCAGACTGGCTATCGACGCTCTGAATCGGAGCACCGATCAAAGGAGCGACAACATTGCTCACAGAAGAGATGAGATGCACTCTTTTTGCTTCCTTGACATCCAGATTCTCATCGGCAAAACCGCCAGTGACAGCCACAGCCTTCAATGTCGCATCATTCGTGGCCAGAGTCAGAGAGAGGAATGTGATGATTCCCTTGAGAATGACAAGGAATGGAGAACCGCCATTTTCCATCAAGGCCGTGAAATCAAATCCTTTCGTAAAGCATTCGAACCATTTGATCGATTTGAATCCCAAGGCGATGTTATAGGGGGAGGCACCATCCGTTGACACAAAGACATTGAGTCTCTGATAGACGATTGTCGCTGCAGTCTGGCCGCCGATGAATTCATTGCTGAAGAAGATGATGCCAAAGGCCCACATCAGCCCGATTAAGGCAGCAAATATGTGAAGGGCGCTTTTTCTGACTTTGAGAATTCGAAAGGCAATATAGACAAGAATGGCAATCATCATCATGATGAGATAGCTTCCCTGCATGGAGAATTCACCGATGGTCTGCAATCCTTTGCTGTTTGTCAGTCCTGAATAGGAGAAGGCCTCTATCATTGTGAGAAGACCCACTCCGATTGGCAAGGCTTTTCTGACGGATAAGGGGATCAGGCTGACGATCTTCTTTCCGGCCTTTGTAAGAACGATGACAAGATAGAGAAGAGAAGAGAGGAAAGTGATCATCATCATGTTGCTATAACTTAGTCCGTTATAGGCAGAAATCATGCTGACGAGGCTGCTGGCCAGAGCGAGATTCGAACATTGGATGAGCGGACGGTTTGTGAAGAATCCCAAGAGGAAGGTTCCGAGAAATGCAAGCAGGGAAATCGCAAGATAGCTGCCGGCATAATTTCCATAGACGCTTCCGATGACATAGGCGTTGAGAATGAAACTGGAAATGGCGACGAGAAATCCGGAGCATCCCGCTCCGATTTCACTTTTCAGCGTTGTCTTTCTTTCGCTTAGATGGAAGAAGGAATCGAGGGCCTGATAGACCTTGTTGGGCTTTTTATCCGTGTCGATCGTCATGATTGTGTTTTCCATATTCGTTACTTCTCCTCCTTTCTTTCACATGTCTTTTCATCTTCTTTTCTGAAGATCGGCCAGATGATCAAGAATCCGCACGCACTGGCGATGCCAAGAGAGAAGACAACATTGAAGACGATCTGCCAGGCTCTCCAGGAAGTATTCTGTGTGGTGGCGACCTGGGCTGCATGACAGTTCTGGTAAAGCATATGCTTCATGGTCTGTCTTAAAAGGTAGGCGCCATAATTCGTTGTGGAGGCGTTTCCTTCCTGCTTGTAATAGGTGGTGATTTCACTGCCACCCAACTGTCCTTCGACACCACCGAATAAGCCGGCACCGGGCGTCATGATCCATGGGTAGGGACCGACGCCATCCGTGATGATCAGGCCATTGAAGTTCCATTCTCCGCGGAGGATATTCTTGTATAAGCCCTGGTGAGACCAGGAGATACCATCGCGGTTGAGCGAAGCCATGATTCCCAATGCGCCCTCTCCTTTGACAAATTCGCCATCTGTTCCATCCTCATTGACGACAAAGACTTCCTCGACGGCGATTTCATAATCCTTCAGATAGATTTCCCTGGCCGCCTGTTCGCTGAACCATGTGATGTTTCCATCACGATTCGTATCGTTGTCATTGAACGCCATATGCTTGATGAAGACAATGACACCTTCATTCTGCAAGCCGGCCACTTCCGCGGCACCGATTTTTCCGCCGATGAATCCATCTTCGGAGAAATATTCGAAGTTTCTTCCTCCATAGGGGGTTCGATGGGTGTTCATGGCCGGGCAATAGGCACCACCGAGTTCGTTCTTCTTTGACTGGTGCGCATAGGCTTCGCCCATCTTTTCGACAAGGGCTGGATTCCAGGTGGAGGCATTGACGACCGCGCTGCTGAACCATGTCGATGCGGAATAGGAATTGTTTCCGTTTCCGGCTTCGCCCGGACCGTCGACAACGGACATGCGGCTCTTGTTCACGCTTTCCACAGCCGGCGTCTGCCATCCAAGTCCGCCTTGGACAGTGATCTGTTCTTCCAAAGTCGTCTGATCGACAAGGTAGGCCCAGATTTCATTGTCATAGGAAGCTTCCTTCAAAACAGGACAATTGACATCTAGACGCATGCTCGTCTCTTCGGTTGTGACCATGTAGTTTCCGTATTCATCTTTTTTTGCGTTGCCGTTGGAATCGACTTCGAGATAATACTTCGCGCCATAATCGATGACATGTTCCTCATTGGCATCATCAAAGAAGTAGCGATCATCATCTTGGGTGAGACCTTCCCAGTTCTCTTCTTTCGAATAGGACTGATAGGAACTTCCGCCGATATATTTCTTGATGGTCTTCTGGACTTTTTCGCCGTTTTCATAGGTCGAATACGTATAATCGACACTCTCCAAGGCATTGCATCCCAAAGCCTTGACGCCGCTTTCGGATAAGGCTTCCGTCTTGCAGGAAGATTCGTGGCTCATGATCGACTTCATTCCGGTTTCGAAATCGCTTCTGGAAAGATAGCCATCCAGCATATTTCCATCCCCGGCATCGACATCGCTCATTGCGACATGGGCGACGGTCTTATCCGTATTTCTCTTTCCAACGCCATTTTCGTCATAGATGTAGCTATCCCGGAGGGTTGTCTTCAGGGCATTTGTGGCATCATTGTGGGCATCATTTGCGATATGGAATTCATATTCGCCTTTTTCCAAGACATAGCAGCCATGTCCGTAATTGTCAAAGGAGGCAAGATCATCGGTATCGAAGCTGATGGTGACCTCTTGAGAGGCACCCGGCTGGATTTCCTGGGTTTTCTTGAATCCGATGAGAACCTTGCTGGATTTCTGAAGGCCGACTCCCTTGATGCCCATCGTCGAATCCTGGTTGTAGGGAGCTTCCATATAGAGTTCGACAACCTGCTTGGAAGCCACATTTCCTGTGTTTGTGACCTTGACGGTGACGCTGTTTGTTTCATGGGCCTTTAGGGAGATATCGCTCTTCGTGACCTCTTCTTGGAAGGTTGTGTAGCTCAAGCCATATCCAAATGGGTATTGGACAACTTCGTCATAGCCTTTTGCCTTACCATTCTTCCATTCATGACTGGTGAAATAGCTCGAATCGAAGAATCCCATCTTATCAGCAGTCTCATAGAAGCGGTATCCGACATAGATTCCTTCTTCGTATTGGTAATAGCCGAAATTGGATGAGTTTCCATAGCCGGACTTGATGTTTTCGACATTGGTGTATTTATTGTCGTCATTGTTATAGAAGGAGGGCATGGTGGAATGGTCATAAGGATAGGTGTCGACAAGTCTTCCGCTGGGGCTGACTTCCCCAGTCAGGACTTTCGCAACACCGACAAGTCCGGCTTCACCGGGATGTCCAATCCACAGGCATGCGTCTACGCCATATTCTTCCTGCTCGATTTCGCCGAGTTCCATCACGGCGGAGGAATTGATCAGGACGATGGTCTTGTTGTATTTCTCTTTGCAGAATTTCAGAAGATCCTTCTCATCCTGGGAGAGCTGGAGATAGGTCGTACCCGTCGATGCCTTTCCATCGCCGTCATAGTCCATGACAGGCGAGGCACCTTCGGCACCGCTTCTTGCGAATGTGACGATGACGGTGTCATTGTAGCCATCGGCGCTGATGTCGCTTTCGTAATGTTTCTGATAGACCTTCTGGGAGAATTCACAGACTCTCTTGAATCCGCCCCAATCGCCATTGCCGTAATTGTCTTTGTTGTTCTTATAATCGCTTCCCTTGAACGTGGCTTCCGTGCCATCGCCCTTGTGTCCGACATATTCGTCGGTCGTATCGACATTTCTTCCTCCGCCGACCGCTGTTTCCAGCCAGTTCCAGGCTTTCTCGTTGACGTCAAGGTATTTGACGTGCGAGGCACTTTCGCCATCGTCTTTCGACCCATCGAAAGCTTCCTTCATCGTATAGGTATGTTCATCATACTTTCCGCCAGCTGAACCGGTGCCGCCATTGACATAGTTGTAGGACTGGGCCCCGAGAATCGTGACTTTGCTTCCTTTTGCCAAAGGCAAGGCATTGTTTTCGTTTCTTAAGAGGACAGAACCTTCGCTGGAGAGTTGGGTAACAATCTCTCTGCCCTCCTTCAGACAGGCATCGACCGAGTATTCTTCATTGCCAGAGGAAGAATCGCTCTTCTTCTTGCTGGATGAATTCATGTAGTCTGCCAACGTCTGGCCATAGGAATTCAGAAGAACATTTCCACAAGCCATCGTCAGACCGAGAATCACAGCAAGACGACATCCATTGATGATTTTTCGTGTTTTCCTTTTCATGATTGACTCCTTTATGATTTTGTTTAAGCGCTTTCAAATCATGCCTTCATTTTAGAAAAGAAAGGAAATCAGGCAAGAAAATATGCTCAAGTGGCCGTTTTTCATGCATGAGCGGTAAACTATTGCTAGAAATCAAGAAAGGGGATACAATGAAGAAAGCATGAATTTCTTTGATTATTTTCAGAACTATTACATCGAAAGGGCCTTCGGCTGGACCTATATCATAACGGAGCTCTTATCCTGTTTCATCGTGAGTTTTTCATTCAATAAAGTCGAATTCAGGAAAGTGAAAAGCCACATCAGACTCCTGATTGATTTTTCTTTCACTTGGCTTGTTCAGGTCTTTTTGTCCTGCTTCTTCAACTATGTTCTGAAGATCAACAATCAGGATACGACATTCATCCGTTATTTCATCTGGCCGCTTGTCGCATTGATTCATACCATCTATCCGAAGGATATCGGAAATTATTCGAGGAGATTTCTCTGCTGTGTTTTCTCCTCGACATTTCTATTCATGGCAATCAATCTATCCGGATGCATTGGAAATCTCATCACGGATTCCTTAGGATCCTATCCGGATAATCTCTGGCTTGATTATACCCTCTACATCATCTTCTTCGGCTTATTCATCATTTCCTTCTTCTTCAAAATCATGTCGCCATTCCAATATAAATATGTCAAGAGGACGCCAGTCATCTTGATTGATGTCGTCTTTCTTCTCTCTTATGTCATCGCCGTCTGCATCAGCATCTTAGGCAACGAATCCGATCAGGTTCTCTGCTGTCTTCTTTATTCTTTTCTTTTGGTTATCTGTTTTTTATGCTATGCCATCTTCTATATCAGTGTCAAAAGCTACAATCATCTCATCGATTATCAGGTCAAGGCAATCAAGGCGGAATCCGAAGTCGATCAGCTGAAGATATCCAAAAGCCAGTATGAGGAACTGCACCGGATAAGGCATGAACTGAAAAATCAGATGTCCTTATTGGAAACCTTGTTCAGAGAGAAGAAATACGATGAGATGAATGAATATTTTTCGGATATCTGTGAAAAAGTCCATGTCGAAATCGACTATATCGACAGTGGGAACAGCATCGTCAATTCGATTCTCAATATGGAACTGAGCAAGGCGAAAGGACTGAATATTCCCTTCCACACACATCTCTCGATTCGGGATAATCTGAATATCGACCCTCGGGATCTCACATCCCTGCTCACGAATCTGATCGACAATGCCTTGGAAGCGGAGTGCCGATGCTCCTGTCAGGATCCCATCGATCTCCATATGGTCATTCAGGATGACTATCTTTTCATCAAGGTCACGAATACGGTTTTGAAAGATACGCAGAACAATCCGTTATCCCTGACATCCGCGAAAGCTGACAGGAAGAATCATGGGTATGGGACGAAAATCATCAAATCAATCTGTGAAAAATACAATGGGTACTCGAAATTCTCTCTTATCGAGGATAAGTTCCAGTTTGATGGCATGCTGTATCTGAATAAGGAGGAAAAATGAATCTTACAAGTCTGAACATTGCGATTGTCGATGACAATATAGAGACCAGGAAACTGATGGCACAGCATCTGAAGCAGGTTTTCAAGAGTTCTTCTGTCTCTGTTTTCATTTCTTCCTTTGATTCCGCTTCTTCTTATCTCGCCGCTCTTGTAGACCATACCTTCAACATTACATTCCTAGATATCGAGATGCCGAATATGGATGGAATCCAATTGGCAAAGCAATTGAATGCGAGGGAAATCAATACCACGGTCATCTATGTTTCCAATCGGGAAGATAGAGTCTTCGAATCGCTTGAGACACACCCATTCGGTTTTGTCCGGAAGAGCCATTTCAAGGCAGATATCGAAAAAGTGATTCATCATTATCTCGAAAGCCTGAAAAAAGAAACAACTTCCTTCTTTATAATTCAGAATGGAAAAGAACAAATCACGACAAAGGTTGATGATATTATCTATGTCGAAACCGTGAAGAGGAAACTCTGTTTCCATATCCGGAATATGGATGACATGATCATGACGGCCTTGGCTTTGCAATCCATCGAGGAAGATTTCCAAAAAAAAGGATTCCTCTCGTGCTACAAAGGAATCCTTGTCAATTACCGATATATCAAAGTCATCAACGACAATACAATCATACTCAAGGATGGCACGAATCTTCCCCTCTCGAGGAGAAAAGTGAATGAGGTCAAATCGAAATATCTCGAACTCATGCAGGATGTCTTGGTCGATATCTACTGATTCAGAGATTCATTGCCGATGGCTTTCCTTCTTCGTCGAAGGGATTGTCGCTTCTTCTATTTTCTTCCTTGTCTGGCATTGCCATCAGGTCTTTGGCGACCTGGTAGCCGATCAGTGTACCGGCAACTGGTGGAACAAAGCTGGTCGATCCGGGGATATCTCTTCTATCCGTGCATTTTCTTTTCGTTCCAGGTGGACACACACAATGATAAAGACAGGAATCCTTGGTCTCATCCTCCTTCGGCCTTGTCGGAGGCTCGGTGGAGAAGACGACCTTGAGGGAGGTGACGCCTCTTTTTCTCAGTTCATGGCGCATGATCTTGCTTAAGGGATCGCCTTTTGTCTCATAGACATCGCATAGGACGAGCTTGGTGGGATCAAGTCTATTCCCGCAGCCCATGGCCGAGATGACCGGGACATCCTCCTTTTTGGCTCTTTCGATGATATCGAGCTTGGCTGTCACGGTATCCAGAGCATCGACAACATAGTCGAACTTGGAAAAATCGAATTCATCCCTCTTATCGGGAAGATAGAATGTCTTGTGCTTATTGACGATGATCTTTGGATTGATGTCATGGATTCTCTCCTCGGCGACATCGACCTTGTGCTGGCCATAGGTCTTTCTGGTGGCGAAGATCTGTCGGTTGATGTTCGTTAGGCAGACGAGGTCATCATCGACCAAGTCAAAGGAACCCACACCAAAGCGGGCAAGGGATTCGACGACATTGCCGCCGACGCCTCCGATACCGAAGATGAGGACTCTTTTGTTCCAGAGTCTGGCTAAATTCTCTCTTCCGACAAGAAGAGCAGAACGTGAATATTGATTGAGCATATGAAAAAATGTACCTTTTTCGAAATGGAAAAACAAGAGAAAACCGCTTTTGCCTAGGAGAGCAGATAGTGGATATCCTCATCGCTCAATGAGGAGACGCCTCCATTTCCTTCGACGATCTCATTGTAGAGATCCTTTTTCTCATTCTGGAGGTTGAGGACTTTCTCCTCGACCGTATCCTTCATGATGAGACGGAGAATGGTGACGGCATTCTTCTGTCCGATGCGGTGGACGCGGTCGCTGGCCTGATTTTCGACCTGCGGGTTCCACCAGGGATCGAGATGGATGACGGTATCCGCACCGATGAGGTTGAGTCCGACGCCCCCGGCTTTCAGCGAGACTAAAAGAACCTTGATGTCGTCTTTGGTGTTGAAGTCCTCGGCAAGACGGAGTCTTTCTTTTCCATCGGTATCGCCTGTGATGATGCCAAAGGGAATGTCTTCCTCTTCGAGGATGGCTTTCAAGTCGAGCAATGCCGACTTGAAGGAAGAGAAGACGATGGCCTTATGGCCGTTGGAAATCGTCTCTTTGAGGAGGTCTTTGCAGTAAAGCAATTTTGTCGAACGTTCGAAGTTTTCCAAGAAGGAGGCTGGGTCGACACAAAGCTGGCGAAGCCTTGTGAGGCTGGCAAGAATCGATATCTTGTTCTCCTGGCTCTGGCTTCTTGCCTTATCGAGGTAGGCAAGATACATCATTCTTTCACTCTCGTTCATGGAGATGAGAATATTGCTTTCGCTCTTCTTCGGAAGATCCTTCAGGACATCCTCTTTTCTTCTTCGGAGCATGAAAGGCTTGAGAAGAAGGGAGAGTTTCTTGTTGGAGTCTTCTTCAGAGAGGAGGTCTTCGAAATCACTTTCCTCTCCAAGATATCCCGGCATGAGGAAATCAAAGATGGACCAAAGATCAAGCGGAGAATTCTCTAAGGGGGTACCCGTCAGGGCGATGCGGTTTTTCGCCTTCAGTGAAAGGAGAGCCTGATGACGCTTGGAAAGGGAATTCTTGATGGATTGGGCTTCATCGAGGATGATCGTGGAGAACTCGATATCCGAGAAATGCTCCTCATCTCTCTTGAAGGTATCATAGGAGACAAGATAGAGGACTTTCTTCTTTTGGGAGATATTCTTGATCGTCTTTTCTCTTTCTTCCCTGTTGCCATCGATCACGACACATTTCAGGGAGGAGAATTTCTTGATTTCGCTTTCCCAGTTGTATAAGACGGCCTTCGGTGTGATGATCAAGACCGGACTATTTTCTTCAAGGGCATTGATATAGCAGATGGTCTGGAAGGTTTTTCCTAGGCCCATCTCATCGGCAAGGATGCCACCGAAGGAAAAATCATGCAAAGAGAGAAGGTATTTGACGCCATCTTCCTGATAAGGACGGATGAGATCCTTGGCTTTCTTTTCAAGAAGAAGGTCCCTCTTCTGGAAATTCTTGATTTTCGAGAGGACTTCCTTGCAGCTTTCATCCTGCTTCAGGGGAACATTGAGTCCGTTGAGGGAGAAAAGCTTATAGAGCGGAACATGATCTTCTTCTGTCTTGCCATCCAAAAAGATATCCGCTGCTTCCTTTAGGGCATCACCTTCTAAGAAGAGGAAGGAATCCTTCAAAAGGAAATATTTCTTCTTCTGATGATAGGCTAAAAGAATCTCCTGCAGTTCTTCTTTTGTATATTCTTCGCTATCGAGCGTCATGGAGAGATAGTCGCCATTTCTCTTTGTCGAGATGCTGAAGGAAGAGGTGTTGTGGATGAGTTTGTTCGGCTTGAGTCTCTCATCGCAATAGAAACTCACGAGGTTCAATAATGGAGTGAGGTCCTTCGAAAGGAAGGAGACGACTTCATCCTGTTTCTTGATGGTTCCGTTTTCTTTTCCGCCCAAGGAAGCAAGGATGGAAAGATAGGCGTTTTTCATGGACTGGCCAAGAATGGAAGAGACCTCCTTGACCTCTTCTCCCTTTTCGAAGTAGAGGGTCTTGAAATGCAGTCCGTTTTCCTCATTGATGGTCAGATAGAGCGCAATCTCAAAAGGCTTGACCTCTTCTTTCTTGTCCTGCTTCTTTTTCTTTAAAGAAGCCGAGAGCTTTGGAAGAAGCTTCGTGGTGAAAAGATCCTGGATATAGCTGAAGTCATCCAAGCCCTTGTCATCGAAATAGAGATAGGATTCCTTCATGTTGTTGTCCACGAAGGGGAAGTAGAGGATGCTGTTTTCTTTCTTATTGAACTGATAGACACCGTTTTTTCCATTCAGGGTCAGAATCTCGTTATTGCAGATCTTCTCTGGTGTGAAATGGGGAACGCCTTTTTCGTCGAGATAGAAGGAGACCGGATCTTTTTCTTCGATGCGGATTCTTTTTCCATTGAAGTCGAAGCTGACATCATGAAGGACATCGAAGACCGGAAGCAGGTTTTCGAAGGTGTCATCATGTGTGCTTGTCTTGGCTTTTCTATAGAATGTGGCACTGTTGGAAAGAAGCGGAAGGGCTCTGTCATAGGGGGAAATGAAGGTCATCGGCTCAAGAACGATCTTCCTTTTCGTCGATAAGGCATATTCCTCTCTCTGCTTGAAGCCCGTGAGGAATTTGTAGAGGTCCTTGATCTCATAGTTCTTCTTGTCATCCATCAGCGTGATGGAATAGGCAAGATCCTGTTCGACGTGGTTCTTATCGGCTGTGAAGGAAAGGATGCAGGAGAGTTTGTCATTCAGCTTGACTTCTTCCTTGTTCGTATCCTTGGCTTTTTCGAGGCGGGTCAAGAAATCCGTGAAGCTCTTTCTGTCTTCGATTTTCTTTGTGGCCTGCTCGGCGGAGAGTCCTGTGACGAGTTCATTTAAGGAATGGATTTCCTTATAGAGAGACTGTATTTTTTCATCCGACAGGTCTTTTTCGATTTCATGAAGATAACAGAGGAATGGTGCATACATCGCCTTATCGCTGTTGTATGTCTGTCCAGTCGAGGAGACAGAGAAAGCAAGATAGGGTTCTGCAAGATGGAGGTAGCAGTCTTTTTTATCCTTGGCGATGGCAGTATAGCTAAGAACCTTCTCTGCCACATCATAGAAGTAGGAGATGACATATCCGCCTTTCCTGAGATATTCATAGGTCTGGAAAGCGAATTCTTTTGTGTATTTCTCGACAAAGAGGAGTTCGTAATCTTTTATTTTATTGATGAACATTTATTTGACCTCCTTATAGGGATACATATCCTTGATCTTCTTTTGCTGCGTCAGTCCGAGATAGGCTTTCGTCAGGCAGAAATAGGGATCATGAAGATATCTTTCTTCGGCTTCCGGGGTGAAATAGTACTTGAAGGAAATTTTATCCCCGGCTTCGATCAGCCCGATGGAATAGGTATAGATTTCATCAAAGGAGCGATAACCCATTTCGTCGCGGATATCTCTTCGCATATCCTTGCTGTAATATTCATCCAATTTCCTAATCAAAGGAGCATAGCCATAGGTGTGAGAGAGCGTCCTTGTCTGGGTGCTGTGATAATAATAGGGGTGGAGATCGATCTGATTGGTGAGTTCTTCCTTTTCATAATAGGCAAAGGCAAGATAGTCCATTCGTTCTTTCGTTTTCTCTTTGAACTTTTTGAAAACCTGAAGGACTTCATCGTCAGTCAAAAAGACACGGAGAGCATAATAGTCTTTTGGATGTCGGATGTAGGGAAGAAGGCTCTCAGCCATTCCCTTGACCTGGCCATGATATCCATGAAGGGAAAGATATCGTACAAGCTCGATGGCCTTTCCGCTTTCCTGGAAATAGTCTATGAAACAGGAAGGATTGTTCATCATCAGTGAATAAAGCTGTTCACTTTTTCCTTTGCTTATGAGAAGCGGAGGGAGTTCCTTTTTGACGATTCCGAGTCCATCGTATTTCTCCAAGAGGAAATCGGCTCGGCTCGAATCACTCTGGAAAATAGAATATTTGGCAAGTGCCTCTCTGAGGTCTCCTCTTTTCTGATCGACAAAATCGCAGAGCATCTCGACGATATGCCTATAGCAGTAGCTTCTCGAGTCGAAATTGTATGGCGATTTGGCGGCGGCGAGAAGCGATTCCTTTTTCATGTCATCGGTAATATAGGAATAGTGATGGAGATTTTCGAGAAGTTCTTCACATTCACCGCTGAGTCCACTGCTCATACAGGAAAGATAGGGGATGAGCTCAGGAAAATATTTCAGCTGGTCTTGTTTCCTCATGCAGCCGATTTCGGCCATAAGAATGAAGCAATAATAGGAAATATACTCTGGATTGGTCGCTGTTTTTAAGTCATTGAATGACGCAATGACAAAAGGCATATCTTCTTTCGCCTTTCCAAAGAAGGTTGAACGGTTCACCGTGCTGATATCAGCGATACGCGTCTTGTTATAGAAATCCTTAGCGATTGCATGAAGCTGGTTCTTATTGATGTCCTTTGTGATGGGATCCTTGCTTTGGATAAGAAAATCGTCCCTGTAATAGTTGTAATGATACAAGACGACGTATTGGTCTCCTGTCTTATGCTGCATCTCAAAAGAAAATCGATTCTTTCGTAGGATCTTGAAATCACTTGTTTCCATAGATAGATTCTCCTGTCAATCAAACGGATTGATTATATCATAGTTTCTCTTTCCTGACGGGATTGGGAAAAAGAAGACGAAAAGAAATCGCTATTCCATAGCGGAACTGAAAAATGGTGAATCACCTGATTCACCATGATGGGTTCTAGCCTTCGACTTTGATGAGAGTGAAACGCTTTTTTTCCATGTCGTAATCGTATTGGAATTTTTCTCCTTTTTCGTTGAATAAAGGCAGGAACGTCTTTTTCTGTGTCGGTTTGGTTTTCATGAGGTAAGAAGGATCGACGGAATATCCGGAAAAATAGAAGCTGAGGGCAAACACATCGAGCGGAAGGTTCTTTAAGAGATAGAGGCCGTAGACCATGCCGATGTTATCCTCGATATCGGAGGGATTTTCTTTGATCAAATTACCAAATCCTTTTGCGGCCGACTCATATTCCTTCATATCCTTCGCTTCGTGATTCTTCTCAAGTTCGGTTCGAATGTCCTTGGGAACTTCTAAATCGTAGAGATGATAGAGACAATAGAGATAGAAGTAGGATAGGATGGATTTTTTCTCCATATTCTCTTTCTCTTTGTCAACTGCATCCTTGATGCTGATTCCTTCTTTTTTCTTTTCTGCGATTCTCTGTTTGGCAGATTTGAGATATTCACGAACATCGCAAACTGTCCGAATGACGTCGACTGTTTTCTGAATGGTCATTTCACTAAAAGAGACCTTGATCGGATTTGGATTCGCAACAAGGGAAGTCTTTTTCCCCTGTCTTGCTTTCTTCAGATCCGGAAGATAGGCTTCATCCATATCGGCGAGGATTTCAAGATAATAGACGAAGGCATCCTTGTCTTTGCAGGCTAGACAGGAGGTTGTGCAATCCATGACGAAATCCTTTACTTCCTTGGAAAAACCAGTGGCGAACTGATATCTCTTCGAATAGAGTTTGATGTTCTTTGCCGAGGTTGCCTTCGAATAGCTCGTTTCTCTGCTCAGATTCTTGATCGATTCCTGAATATCCTTGTGCGGGAGGAACTGATTCGAAAGATAGAAACAGGCAAGGGCAGCCTCTCTGCATCCGGAATCGAGCAGATGGAAAGCAAAAAAGTAATAATAGTCGGCCATCTCTTCTTTGTCCGTGCAATATTTCGGGAAGGATAGGAGCATCGCAAAGGAGCGCGTGTAATATTCACTTTTCTGATAATGATCGATGGTACTGATGATGTTCATTGTCAAACCGCTGCAAGTAGGGTCAAGACCATGCGCTTTGAAGGCATTTTCTAGATAATCATCGATTCTCTTTAGATCCAGATAGGCATTGGAAAGCAAGGAATAATACCAGGCGATGGGGAAATCCGTGTAAATCCATTTTTCCTTTTCAGGGTAAAAGCGATCGAATAGGTCTTTTTCGATCGGAGTGATGAAGCTGACCCATTTCGGATTCTTCTTCAGAAGATCATCCATTTCTCTTTTGTAGGGGAGGAGCAATTTCAGGATTTCTCCTGCATTTTTTTCTTCGTGGCTCAGACTCTGGACCTTGAACAGAACATCATTCAATTCATCTTTGTTCATATCGTTTTCTCTTTTCTTTTGTGATTTATCTTACCATGTAGAAAAGAAAATGAATAGAGATAGCATTCGATGCGATAAAATAAAAGAGTCTGAAAAAGAAATCAGGAGTGAAAAAGAAACATGAAAAAAGTGGATGTTGGCATTGACCTAGGCACAACCTATTCGACCTTC
>CAVCCX010000040.1:0-16693 GCA_963600815.1 Bacteroides uniformis
GCCAGCGACAGAGAATCACTGGCCAATCAATCGACTAATTTCCCCAATCGTAGGTGATGACGTCGGCAAGGAACGAATTCGTATGTCCGCAGACTGGGCAGATTTCCGGAGCAGTCTTTCCGATATGGACATGGCCGCAGACCTGGCACTTCCAGACAACAAGGACACCTTCCTTGATGACAGCCTTGTTTCCTTTGAGCTGTTCGAGAAGTCCGTTGTATCTAGCTTCATGTCTGGCTTCGATCTTTCCGACCATTTCCATCTTGGCGGCGATTTCAGGGAAGCCTTCTTCACGGGCAATCTTGGCCATTTCCGGATACATGATGGTCTGCTCATGGTTTTCACCCGCAGCGGCATCCTTGAGGTTTTCTTCGGTCGTCGGAATCTTTCCGTCATGCAGATACTTGAACCAAAGTTCGGCATGTTCGTTTTCATTGCGGCTGGTTTCCATGAAGAGTTCATAGAAATCCTGTCTTCCTTCCTTCTTGGCGACAGAGGCATAGTAGGCATATTTCGTATGGGCCTGGCTTTCACCGGCAAAGGCAGCTTTGAGGTTTTCTTCCGTCTTGCTGCCTTTCAGTCTCTTAAAATCTTCTTCTTTCATAGGGTTACCTCCAATATGACAACATTATAGACGATTCTCCCAATCCAATTCCACAGAAACGCTTATGCTTTTACAAGCGTTTTCATTCTATGAAAAACGCATAAGAATTGAAATTCCATTCGACCGTTCTATACTAGTACGTCGGAAAGGCGGAAAGAAAAAATGACGAACAAGAAAAAAGATAAATTCAGCTATTTCACCTATCTGAAGCCCTATCGGAAACACCTGATTTTGGCTGTCAGCACGATTCTGATCGAATGTGGATTGGAAATCTCCCTGCCCTTTTTGATGAACCTTCTTCTTCAAAACGGCATGACGATGGACTTCCAGGATCAGACAAAATATACCCTCAATCTTTCATATACCCTGATCATGGGTGGCATCATGCTTTCCTTTGCCGTTCTTGCCTTCCTATTAGGCATGATCACGGCAAGAGCGACAGCCAAAGCCGGAAGAGGGCTAGGCTATGAACTGAGAAAGCAGGAGTATCAGAAGATTCAGGAATTCACTTTCTCCAACCTGGATGATTTTAGAATCAATTCCCTGATCACAAGAATGACCAATGATATCCAGATCATCTCGGATTCCTTCTGCCAGATGCTGCGCCCGGTCCTCAGAGCTCCGCTCCAGCTCATCTTCGCAGCCATCTTCGCTCTGCTCATGTCCAAGGAACTCAGCCTTGTCTTCGCTGTGGCCGTTCCGCTTCTTGGCATCGCACTTTTCTTCATCGTCATCAAGGCACGACCCCTTTTCTATAAATTGCAGACTTCACTCGATAGCATCAATCGAACAACCCAGGAATCTTTGATTGCGGTCAGGCTTGTCCGAGCCAATTCGAAGATGAAATACGAAGAAGAAAAATTTGCCAACGTCAACACCACCTCGAGAAAAATCGGCAATTCAGCGATGGGTCTCACTTCCCTCAACATGGGATTCATGCAGCTGATGACCTATGCCTGCATTGTCGCTGTCTTATTCATCGGCGGACAGACAGCCATTCTGAAGGCACAGGATGCCAAGGCCGTCAGCAATATCGCGACCTTCCTAAGCTATGTCAACCAGATGATGGCCTCCTTAAATATGCTCAGCAACGTCTTCATGATTTTCACCCGAAGCGCAGCGAGCAAAAAGAGAGTTCATGAAGTCTTCCAGGCCCAGCCGGAAATCGATGAGAACATGGATTCGACTCTGCATATCGAAAACGGTTCGATCGAATTCGACCATGTCTCCTTCAAATACAAGGAAACCAGCAAGGAATACGTCATCAAAGACAACACCTTCTCCATTGAAGACGGACAGTTCATCGGCGTTCTCGGTCAGACCGGCTCGAGCAAATCGACGCTCATCTATCTTATCGAGCGCTTCTATGATGTCAATGAAGGAAAGATTCTCCTCTCCGGACACGATATCAAAGATTACCCAATCGACGAAGTTAGAAAGAATATCGGCATCTCCTTCCAAAATCCGACTCTATTCACAGGAACTGTGAAAGAAAACCTCATCTGGGGGAGAAAGGATGCCAGCGATGAGGAAATCATTCAGGCCTGCAAAATCGCCTGCTGCTATGATTTCATCGTCAACAAGCTGCCCGAAGGATTCGACACCCAGATCGGGCAGGGTGGAAGCAATGTCTCCGGTGGACAAAGACAGCGTCTATGTATTGCCCGTGCCCTCTTAAGAAAGCCAAAGATTCTCATCCTGGATGATTCCTTCTCCGCACTGGATCGAATCACCGAGGCGGAAGTGAAGGAAAACCTCAAGAATGAGCTTCCCCATATGACCAAAATCATCATCTCCCAGAAGGTCTCCACCATTCAGGATGCCGACAAGATCATCGTCCTGAATGAAGGAAAGATCAATTCCATCGGAACGAATGAAGAATTGCTCAGGAACGATTCCATCTATCAGGATATCTATCACATCCAAATGGAGGGTAAATAATCTATGGAAAGAAAAACAAAACCCGACAATCTTGTCAAAACCCTTCTTCGTCTCTTCTCCTATATGAAGGACATCTGGCCACTCATCCTGCTTGTCATTCTGATGGCTCTCTATTCGGGTGTCACGGAGACTCTGGTCACCCGTATGGCTGGAAATGTCACCGATGGCATTCTAAATAATATTCATGAGACCTCCCAGGTCCGTTTCGATCGGCTGATCAGCGACCTCGTTCCCATCATCATCGTCTGCTCGATCGGATTCCTTTGTGCCTTTTTATACAACTTCATCATGGTGAGAGTCACCCAGAGAGTGCTCTTCAAGATCCGAAATGAACTGATGCATAAGATGCAGGTTCTTCCGATCAACTACTTCGACAAGCATACGCACGGGGAAATCATGTCCTATTTCACCAATGATGTCGATAGCATCGTCAATGCACTGAATGATTCCTTCTCGAATATCTTCTTCTCCTCTGTGAAGATCGTTTCCACGATCGTCACCCTCTTCCTCATCAATGTCTATCTCACCCTGATCGTGATCGGATTCATCATCATTATGTTCGTCTTCATGTACTTCAACACGAAAGCCAGCAAGAAATATTTCCGTCAGCAGCAGAAATCCCTCTCCCATGTCAACTCCGTCGTCGAGGAGGATGTCTCGGGCGTGAAGGTCATCAAGGCCTTCAACCATGAAGAGGAATCCTTCGACAAATTCATGAAGGCCAACAACGAATGGAGAAAATCCTCCGAGAAAGCCTTCTTCCATACCCAGGTCAATATTCCTTTCTTTGTCTCATTAAGTTATTTCAACTTCTCCATCTCGTCTGTTGCCGGTGTCTTAGCCTTATGCACGGGATGGGCTGGTCCACTGACCTTTGGTCAGCTGCAGTCCTATCTTGTCTTGACTAGAAATGCCTGTCAGCCATTCAATTTCTTCACCCAGCATCTCAACAACTTCATGGTTGCCGCGGCCGGTGCCGAAAGAATTTTCTCCTTCCTTGATGAGAAAGAGGAAGTCGATGAAGGAAAAGTCACCCTTCTCAAAATCAGCGATGAGGAAGACTTCCGCAAGCGCTATTGCTGGAAGATCGTCCATCATGACAACACGATCGAGAAACGACCTCTCAAAGGCGAAATCCGCTTTGAGGATGTCACCTTCTCCTATGTGAAGGGAAAGCCGGTCCTGAAAGGCATCTCCTTTGAATCCCATCCCGGAAAGAAATCCGCCTTCGTCGGATCCACTGGGGCCGGAAAGACAACCATCATCTCCCTTCTTGCCCGATTCTATCCTCTCGATAGCGGTGCCATCTACTATGATGATATCAATATCGAGGATATCCAACTCGAATCTCTCCGAAGAGCCATCTCCATGGTCACACAGGATACTCACCTCTTCACCGGAACTATCTCTGACAATATCCGCTATGTGAGAATGCATTCCACTGAGGAAGAAGTCATCCAGGCGAGCAAGATGTCCCATGCCGACAGTTTCATCAAGAGACTGCCACAAGGCTATAAGACCATGCTCTATGATGATGGCGGAAACCTCTCTGCCGGACAAAGGCAGTTATTAGGCTTAGCCAGAGCCAGTCTCAATAGGCCGCCTGTCATGATTCTTGATGAAGCAACCAGCAACATCGATACGAGAAGTGAAATGCTCATCCAGCAGGGTTTGGATGCCCTTGAGCAGAATCGTACCGTCATGATCATCGCCCATCGACTTTCCACCATCCGTGACGCCGATGAAATCATGGTTCTCGATCAAGGAAAAATCATCGAACGAGGAACCCAGGACGAACTTCTTGCCAAGAAGGGCGCCTACTACGACCTCTATACCGGAAAAGTCGAATTAGCCTAAATACACTCCACATTAAAAGGGACGACTCGATATCCGTCACAAGATATCTATGCGTCCCTTTTTGTTTATCCTACAAATCAGTGTATTCTGCTTTCATGCCAGATTGGTATCACGGATGATGATTCGATCTCTTGATTCCTCCAAGCGTTCCTGCGAAGAAAGAAGATAGGTGTTTCCCTTTGTTCTTGTGATGGCCGTATAGACAATCTGACGGTTGAGAAGCGGATGTCCTTTCTTGTTTGGAAGGATGACAAGAATATTCTTGTAGTCCGATCCCTGGGATTTATGAATCGAGATGGCATAAGCCAAGTCGATTTCCGCTCTTGTGATCATACGAATCGGATAGAACATGTATTTTCCAATCTTGAAGATATTGTCTGTTCTCTTTCCTTCCTTGCTGATGAGAATGCTCGATTTTTGAAGCATGAAGTAAATTGTGTCATCCCCATTGAATTTCACAAGGATGCCACTGTCGCCATTGTAGAGATCCAGCATCTTGTTGTTCTTGTTGATCATCATCACTTCACCAGGATAATAGCCTTCAATCGAAGTTCCTTTCGTCTTATCGATGAAGTTTCGGCAAAGGAAACTATTGATTGTCGAAACACCTCTCGGTCCGAGATTTTCCGCACAAAGGATTTTCGATTTCTCCATTTTCTCAAAGAGATCATCCAACTGCTTTCTATTCGTCTCATCCAAGGAAGAAGCATCATCCTGAAGAGATGAGAAGAAGACCTTCCCCCACTTATAGGTGATGGAATCGATGATGTCCTTTTCTTTGACGCCTTCCTTGCTGTTGAGATAATAGAATACCGGCTTTGTCTTGTCTGTCGCCTCGATATCCCGCACTTCGAAAGTCTCATAGTCCTGCCAGTCTTCTTCCTTGACCGGAAGAGGAAGGCCGTTATTGATGCTTTCAGCCAGCGCATAGATTTTCGTATCCTTTGTGAATCGAATGGACTCATCAAGCTGAACGACCGATTCCTTCAAGGAATCCATCTTCAGAAGTTCACCAAAGACAGCACCCGCTTCGACAGAAGGAAGCTGGTTCTTATCCCCCATGATGAAGACTCTTGCCCCAGTCGGAATCGCCTGAAGGAGAGAATGGAAGAGACAGATATCGATCATGCTGGCTTCATCGATGATGAAGATGGACTTTTCAGGGAACTGATGGTCTTTATTATACTGATAGGCCTGGGTTGAATAATCGATGGAGAGAAGTCGATGTATGGTCGACTCTTCCAGACGGGAAATCTTCTCAACGATGTTCTTATACTTTTCCTTGAAATCCGCATTCAGAATGTTCAAGCCCTTGATGAGACTTTCCTTCATTCGGTTGGATGCTTTTCCACTCGGTGCCACAAGATAGACAAGGCTCTTCTCATCAGCGGATAGAAGATTCATCAATAGGAAAATGATCGAGGTCGTCTTTCCTGTTCCCGGTCCACCAGTGATGACTAAATTTCGATTCAATCCGACATGGAAGGCTTTCTCCTGGCCTGCCGAAAGACGGAATCCCTCCATCAGACCTTCATGGTAATCAAAGCAGGGTTCATTGTGAAGTGGTGTTGAGAAAAGACGCTGAAGAGAAGAAAGAATTCCTTTTCTGGCAAGATTGTATTTCCGAACATAGAGACAATCATCTTCGATTTCAAAAAGACCTTTTTCATCGAAAATAGAGGGCAGGAATTCAGAACCGATTTTATCCAAACTGGAATCCATCGCCTGAATGGAAGCCTCCTCAATACTCTTCAATTCGTTCATCGAATCGGGATTATCGGATAAAAGAACTGCCTGTGCATCCAGTTTTTCTCTCCATTTCCTCAAAAGAATCTCTTTCTTCAGAGACATCGAGATATTCCCATCGCCGATCAAGGAGAAATAGATGGCAAAAAGAATGAGATAGGTCTCATAATCATCCACATCGTCGATTTCTTTCTTGATCAGCAATAGAAGGGAATGATCAATCTTGCTGATCAGCTGGTTCTTTTCCAGCAATGCATAGAATTCATCAAAGTTCATGCTTTCTTTCCTCCGATTTTCGAAGCACAGATTTCATCAAAGGCTTCTTTCAGCTGTTCATAACTCTCCCAAGTCTTGGCATAGATGCCATTTCCGCTATTCTGATTGCATCCACGAAGGAAGACATAATAGATGCCACCAAAGTGCTGTTGGAAGATTTCCTCTTCCGTCAGATCAGCATAGGCATTCTTCAGCCATTTGATCAGACAATAGGAATATAAGACTCTCTGAATTGAATAGGCATCATCGACATGTCTCGTTAAAGAGAGAGCATCCGAATAGGATGTGAAATCATCATTCAAGGAATCGGATTTCCAGTCAATGATGGAGAAATAGTCTCCTCTCTTGAAGATGAGATCGACAAACCCATTGCAGAAGTTCTTCAGTTGGCCATTGAGAAGATTGAAGTTGAATTCCACCTCCGCTCTCTTGTCCAAAAGCGACAATGAATTCAGCTTGAAGGAGGAATCAAAGTTCTTGCTTCCTTGGATGACAGGAAAATCGGCCGTCAAGACAGAATCGACCATATCCTTGATTGGATCAAGATAAGATCCGTCATAAATCAACGTCTGGTCAATGAAGCATTTCTTCACAACAGATTCGAAACGGCTATCATAGTTTTGGAAATCAATCACTTCGAAAATCTCATGGAGTGCACTTCCAAGAAGCGTACCCTTCGGGAATTTCTCTGGAAAACTAAGAGGGGAGAGATCCGGATTGTATTTGCAGGAAATGACTTTTCCCTGTTTATCATATTTGGAAAGTCCTTCGGAAACATGGCCTTCCTTATCCATGACATCCTCCTCTTCTTTTTCCTGGTGAGACAAAGAAGAATAGGAGTGCTTATAGGTCTTCTTTGAAGGAAGTGTTCCGATGAGAGAATGAAGAACCTGATTCTGTTCTTCAATCAAATGAGAATCATCCTTCGAATCCCCCTCTGAAATGAGAATGGAAGAAGCAATCTTTCTCAGTTCTTTATACTCCATATGGTTGTCAAACAATGCACGGTATGGATTCTTATTCAGAATATAATTCTGCAAGGATTCGTTTAGGAAATCCCGTTTGAAATCCTTGTACCGAGGAAGAACCATTACAAACTGTGCTCTCGTATAGGCGACATAGAAGAGCCTTTTCATCTCTTCCACTTTTTCGACTTCGTTATTTGAAAAACCAAGATAGGTGTTCGTTCCTTTTTTATAACGTGTAACTTCCTTTTCTATTTTTTTCCTTCCATCACTAATCGCGATGACAACCGGATACTGCAAACCCTTCGAGGAATGATACGTAATCATCTGGACGGAATCGAAATTCGTATTTCTTTCGATGATTTCTCCGCTTTCCGCATCTTCATCGACACTCTCTCCCTTCGCCTTGGCATTGAGCTGTCGAATCAGATCTTCGAGTGAATGGCCTAAAAGAAGATAGTCGATCATATAGTCCGCAATCTGGGCATAGACACCAAAAGACTGGAGATCACTCAAGGAACTCTTGTTGTTCGATAGATAGGAATTATCCAAAATATCATCCATCAGATCTTCCCAGCGTTCATCTTTGGCAATTCCTTTCCATCTCTGAATAAGTTCCATCTCCTTGGAGTCATCATGATCGAAATATTCGGAGGAGATTTCTTCCAAAGAACGGCCAAAGAAGTCGGTGAACAAGGCCTTTCTGAAATAACTTCGGTTTCGTCCTGTGAAATCAACGGCGACAAGTGCCTGAAGAAGGACAACCCAGTTTTTGCATTCCCTTCCTCTGAAGAGAGAATTGTCCTTATATTTTAGACAGGGCACACCTGCCTTGTTCAATGCAGTCGCAAAAGGAATGAATTCACTTCTGGCTCGTGCAAGAATGGCAAAATCCTTGAAAGTCACATTTCGGAATTCAGTTTCATCCTTTCCCTTCACTTGCAGATTGGTCTTTCCATTTTCATCCTTTGCACAGCAATCAAGGATCGTCTGAGCAACAATCTTGGGAAAAACAAGATCCTCACTGTCTTCCAGAAAGCCAAGTTTCTGTTCAGTGATATCATCCATTTCTTTTTCTGGATTCGAGGCAATCCAAAGAGCTTCCACCGGTTTTCCTTTATAAAGAACATCATGATATTTGTCATTCTGACCTTCTTTGAGGAATCCCGATGGTTCAAAGGTAGTGCCATCAAATTGATACGACTTGAACAGTTCATTGCAGCAGGTAACCATATCAGCTGTCGAACGATAATTCACGTTCAAAGAACGAAGAAGTCCATTTTTGCTGATGATTTCATTTTTGGCCTTGAAATATGCCTGAACATCCGCTCCTTGGAAGGAATAAATCGACTGTTTCGGATCACCGACAACCATGATCTGATGGTCTTCATCTTCCAAGAAAATCGACTTGAAAATGTCGAACTGAAGCTGATTGGTATCCTGGAACTCATCGATGATGGCTCTTTTATATTTCTCCTTAAGTTTCTTTTTGAAATTCTCATTATGAATCAAAGCCTCACGGACATAACGAATCATATCATTGAAGCTTTCAGAAAGATTGATCATCTTTCTTTCCTGCCACTTCTCATAGATGTCCTTCGCATAAATGAATGGAAGGTAATTCAAAACCTTCAAATCCCTAATATGTAAATCAGAAGGATTATCGTAGTTTCCTTTTTTTATGAGCTGATCAAAGAATTCAAAGGCCATCACAAGTTCATCAGCATGGAAGGTACCTTTTTTATAAGTAGGGCTAAAGGCGCAGAACTTATTCTGATAAAGTTCTTCGGCCATTTTTCTTGCATTATTTCCTTCTTTTCCTTCTACAGTATTGTGAAGCAAGATTTCATAATTTCTCTTTACTTCCGGAAATTTATTCAGAATTTCTTCAGAATCCTTTGCCATATGAAAGAAAAAATACATATCTGTGACATCTTTTATATTTTCCCCAGCCAAAGTGATGACACTTTCATCTTCTTCATAATTCGAATCAAGATAATAGACATTGAGAATGGCATGCAAATTTTTCACGAGAGTATCCTCATTGATTAAAGTTGAATTTTCCCTAGAAAAAATATCAGATAAATCCGAGAGTTTCTTTAAGACATGTTTGCTTCGAACATATTCCAGGATGAATCGATCCATTTCATTGTCATCGACCAATGAAAGAGAAGAGGCGATTTTCGCAGAGATGCCGAATTCCTTGATGGCATTCATAGAGAAGGAATGGATTGTAAAGATTGGAGCATTATCCACATCTACATTGGGAAGAGAAGAAAGTTTCGTTCTGATTCGATCCTTGAGTTCACCGGCCGCTTTTTCTGTATAGGTGACAATCAAAATCTTGTTGAGATCCTCATGCTTTTCTTTGACAAGTTTCTCAACGATGCCGACAATGTTGTAGGTCTTTCCAGTACCGGCGGAGGCTTCAACGACATAATTCTTTGCCGTATTGAAATTATCGATTTCAAATTTATTCGCTTCGCTCATTTACTTTCCCTCCTTTTTTGTTTTCTTCTTTGCCTTCTTTTCCTTCGCGTTGTTTTCATTCTCTTCTTGCTTTGTTTTTTCATCTACCTGTTTACTCCTCAAAAAGAGAACCATGCTTTCGACTTTTTTCTTGCATTCAGAATAACGGACATTAAAGTCATCACTCGACAGGAACAAAGATGAATTGAAGTCAAAGAGATACTTATCCCCATAATATGCCCAAATACCACTGCGCGAGTCAGAAAATTCTTCCTTATATTTCGAATAATTTTCCCCACCATCATCAATCATATTACAGGAAAGGAAAATCACATCCTCAAAGGAAGTCATCTCTTGATAAATTCGAACAAGGATTTCCCGAGCATGGGACGGAGAAAGAAGATACTCAACATGATTTGTACCACCGCTCTTCGTTTTGGCAATCATCAAAGAGATTGTGTAATTCATCTCTGCATCAAGACTCGCCACGTCCATCAAGGAAACAACATAGGGAAGAAGATATTGTTTCGTTTTATCATCACTTGCAAGTTTTGTTGAAAAATAAGTCCTCGAAATCCCGCTGCAGAAACGGATGATTTCATGATTATGCGTGATGACAAAGGAAGTATCCTCAAAAGGAAGAACAAGATCTTCCATCTTAACGGATTCGAATTCCTGTCCAATCATGTCCTTAATCGTAAGTGCAGATTGTTTGACATTCCTGAAAGTGGAATCCTTGATTTTTTTATCAATACAAGGAAGGACATGATTCATCTCCAATTCGTGCTTGAATTCTTTTTCCTCCGCAATCTTATCATCCAGAAGATACTGAAGAAGCTGAGACACTATTTTGGATTTATTCAGATTCGACAACGAGAATGGTTCGAATTCCTCTCTCATCTTTTCATCATCGTCATTCTGTCTTCCAAAAAGAACATTCGCTTTATAGCTCAGAGGCTCTTCCAAAAAACTAGCCATATCCCTCAATTTCACCTTATTCGGAAGCGTGCGGCTGAGTGGAATCGAATCGATTTCCTTTTTTGCCTTCTCTTTGGTCAAATCCAGAAAATGAGCCTTATTGGAATATTCTCTTTTCGTATAGAGTTCAGAATAGTCTCTCTTCTCATCCAAATCCAATGTTCTCTGGACATCCTTGATTTTCTTATCCGTCAATTCCGAAAGGAAGGAAGAAGGATATAATTCTGCATCGCTCGATAAATCAATCGAAAGATAGCTGACAAAGAACTGAGAGGAATTTTCATATTCCAAAAGGAAATTATCTCTTTCCTGTTTGGCAGTCAGGACATCTTTTTCTCTTTTATCCAATTCATTTCGTACAACCAAAGTCGGAAAACTCTTGAATCCCATTCCGAGCATAAAGACATATTTTGCAGGAAGGAGGGTATTTCTGCTGATATCCGCAAAGGTCACACCACCTGTATAGCAGGAACCATTGAGTCTTGTCGTCGCAAAAGAGGCATCCACTAGAAAATTCAGAACGATATTCTTCTTGATCGTATCCGGCTTATATTCCATCTTTTCCATCAAAGCAAGAAGAGAACGAACCTTCCGATATTCGACCGTTTCCAGGAAATCTTCCTTCTCCGGATCAGAAAAGAAATGGTCCAGTTCCTTTCTCAGTCCTTCATAGTCCTCCTTCTTCATATATTCGCCTTCCATGAACTTGAGCCATGAATCGAGATCATCGATAAGGGAAATGAATTTAACGATTCTTTCATCATCCATATCGATGGCAGAATAGGGAAGATAATCCACATCCGATAATGTGACAATATTCTGATTGTGATCGTTGATATCCACAACCTTGGAAAGAAGGAGTCTTTTCTTGATATAATCCCAATCATCAATCTTGAGGTAATTCCAGTCATCAATCCAATCGGATTTTTGATCCAAGTCATCGTTCTGACTGGAATTTCGATAGACATTCGCCTTGAGAATGCATTTCACAAAGGAATCCGCATCTTCCTTCGTGAGATTTCTTGCCTTCATCACAGCGGGATTGGTGACAAAGGATTGGAAATCAACTCTTGTGAAATAACCCTTGTGGGAAATTTCGACAAGTTTCTTCAAGGCCGCTGTGACATCGGAAGACTGATTCTGGCTTCCGATGATGCTATAGGGGATATCCGGATAATCGACATTGTCCTGATGGAAAGTTCTCTTGATGAGTGGCTCATAGTCGGAGATATTCTTGGCAAGGACCACAAAATCGGAAAGACGATTCTCTTTGTTCTTCAAGAGTTCGCAGATATGGGAATGGACATTTTCGATTTCTTTCTGCTTGGATGGGCAGGCGGTGATCGAAAACGGAGGCTTTATTTCCTTGTCCACTTCCAAAAGGAAGAAATCACAGTCATTTCCTTTTTCGATTTCCTGGATAATCATCTTCTGAATCGGTTCGAAATAGGAAAAACCAAAGAAATAGACTTTTCTTCCCATCTTCTTGATGCCGCTTCGCTTCGAGAAAGAATAGGATAAGGTGGTCAGATAATTTTTCTCGGCTTCCTCAAGAACAAAATCATAGATTTTCTGCTGATCGGATGGGATCGGAAAACAATCATTTTCATAGCCTAGGAAGATATCGGCAAGATGAGAACAGATATCCGAAAGGCGAATCGCATCGATTTTGTCACCATCATAAAGATATTCCATCATTTCCGTAGGAATCTCTTCTTTTTTCTTACACGAGAAATATTTCAGGATGAGAATTTCGAATTCCTCTCTCTTCATGAGACTGAGATAGTCTTTGTGGTCAATGAAAGAGAATAAGGCCTGATTGATTTCGACAAAATCGACATTCATCAGAACCGAGTCCATCTTCTTCAGCCAATGGGAAATGATATAGTCCTTCAGTTTCATTGACGGAAGGACGATCAAGGACGGAGTAAAGAAATTCTTCTCTTTCTGCATCTTTCCGATAAGGCCATCCAGTAAGACTTCCAGGTTCGTATTTTTCTCTATCATTTCTTTTTCCTCCCGTCCGTTTTCATGAAATCGCTTTGCATATTCGCCATTTCTTTTTTCACCGCTATAATTATAAGGTGTGGTTTGTACAAAAATAATCACAAATCCGAGAATTCACACCACTTCTTTCTGCCAAAGTAGACAAAAGAGAAAACTTTCCCTATAATTCTCAAAGAAATGAATGACCAATGGAGGAAAAAAGAATGACGAAAAAGAATGTTCTCATCTTCGATTTTGACGGAACCATCGCCGATACGGCAAACCTGGTCAAATCGACGCTCGTGAATACCATTCACGAATATGGCCATCCGGAAATCACAACTGAAAATATCGAAGAGCATTTCGGTCCGACCGAATCTGGAATTCTAAGAAACATTCTCGGTGAGAAAATCTTCCCAGAAGCCTGGGCCTCCTATTTGGAAGACTATATCCGCGTTCAGTCTGAATGCATCAAGAAGATTCCTGGAATGGATGAACTGCTTGAGGAACTCTCCCATCAGAGAGACATTCTTCTCCTTCTTGTCACCGGAAGAAGCAAGGAGACGATGGATATCTCCCTTAGTTATCTCAACTATGAATCCTATTTCTCCAAATGCTATTCCGGAAGCATAGATGGCATCAACAAGGATGAGAATATCCTCCAAGTCCTGGATGACTATGGTCTGGAAAAAGAAAACATCGTCTATATCGGCGATACGTTGGCCGATGTCCATACGATGCGAGAAATCGATGTCGATGTCCTTTCGGTCGACTATTGCGGATTCGACAAGGAAGGAAAAGAGCTTCTCGAAAAAGAAAATCCGGGAAATGTCTTTTATAGCGTCGATGAACTGAAAGAGAGAATCAAGGAAATCACTCTTTGATTCAAAGCGAGTCATCATCATGAATAACGAAAAAAGAAATGATACGGAAAATGAAGCATTCCGTCTCGAAAAAGAAGATGATATCCAGACGCAGAACCAGGAAAGCGAAGAGAACGCCTCCATCAATGAGCCCGTCCTTCCTTCCCAGCTGCATCAGGCTTTGATCACCAATGACAAAGCCACTCTTTTGACGATCCTCAAAGAAAATTCCGCCGTCCAGCTTGCCGATAGCCTCTCTCCCCTCACCGACAATGAAATCATTCTCTTCTATTCCACCTTGGATAATGACTATGACAAGTTGGGAGAAATCTTCTCCTATCTTTTAGTCGAAGAAAGAAAGGCCCTCGTGGAAAACCTACCCAAGAAAGCCATCCTTCCTGTTTTGGCAAACGTCTCCAACGACGATATGGCTGACTTTTTAGAAGATCTTCCGAAATCACTGAGAGAAAAAGTCCTCTCGCTCCTTTCCAGCAAGAGAAGAAACATCATCAACCAGCTTTCGGCCTATTCCGATGATACCGTCGGAAGCATCATGACGACCGAATATCTCTCCATCCTCTCTGGAACCACCATCAAGGATGTCTTCCGAAAGATTCGCATTGATGGACCTCGTCTAGAAACCATCCGTTCCATCTTTATCATCGACAATGCCAATAAACTCTTGGGTGTCGAAAGAATCGAAGATCTCATGTTCGAAGATGAAAACAAGAGAATCGATGATGTCATGAGCAAGGACTTTGCCTATATTTCCCCCATCGCTGATAAGGAATCGGCCGTTCCTATCTGTCAGGAATACGATCTTCCTGTCCTTCCAGTCGTCTCCAAGAATGGCGAGATGCTTGGCATTCTTACCTTCGACGATGTCATGGATGTCTTAGAGCAGGAGAGCACCGAAGACACCCTCAAGCAGGGTGCCGTCTCTCCCACCGATGCTCCCTATATGGAAAACAAGGTCTTCAAGATTGCTTTGTCCTATGTCATCTGGCTTCTCATCCTTCTTGTCATCAACACCTTCACCGGCATGATCATCTCGCGATTCGAAAATGCCCTTCTCACCCTTCCGATTCTCACTTCCTTCATTCCATCCATCAATGACTCGGTCGGAAACTCCTCCAGCCAGACAACCTCCATGGTCATCCGTTCTTTGACCACTGGAGAAATCACCAAGAAAGACTACTTCAAGGTCGCCATGAGAGAATTCTTCGTTGGTTTCCTCTCGGGACTTATCGTTGCCGCCTTTGATTTCGGATGGGTCATGATTGAACTCAACACACCGATTCTCAAAACAGAAAGCTTCGCTGCCAATTCCGCACTCCTTGCGAAATTCGGTGGATTGCAGAATGTCTATCTTGCCATTGCCGCCATCACGGCGTTCGCTCTTTTGATCGGTATCACTTTCTCCAAGCTTTTCGCCAGTATTCTTCCGATTGTTGCCAAAGCCATCAAGATCGACCCGGCCGTCATGTCCGGACCTTTGATGACCTGTCTGATGGATATTGTCACACTGCTCATCTACTTTGGAATCGCAACCGCCCTGATCGATGGGGTGGCTCCAGGCACATTGACAGTCCTTCCTGTCTTAGGATTCTAGGAGGTAAAGAATGATGAACGAAAACGAAAAAGAACCGGAAATCGAAGAAATTCAGGCAGACCCCTCCATCCAAGGAAAAGTCAATCATCCACTGAGTGCCGATTTCCTCAAAGCCACCATCCACAACCGAAACACAAAGATTCTCAATGTCACAGTCCATTCCTATGATCCCGTCAATGTCGCCAAGGCCGTCGAGACGCTCGATCCCGAGGATCTGCTCTTCTTCTTCAAGGCCGTCGACAGCGATGACTCGGCAGAAGTCTTCACCTATCTCGAACAGGAGACAAAGGAGAATGTCATCTCTGCCTTCACCTCCAAACAGCTTCATGAACTCGTCGACAACATGTCCACCGATGACTTGGTCGACTTTGTCGATGATCTTCCAGCAAACCTCATCTCCAAGGTCCTCAAAGCCACAAGCCCAGAGGACAGAGCCCGTGTCTCCGCCTATCTGAACTTCAAGGAGGACTCCGCCGGAACCATCATGACCCCTGAATATCTCCAGGTCAGAGAAGATGAGACGGTCAAGAAAGCCATCGAGAAAATCAAAGCCGTCGGACAGGATATGGAAACCATCTGGGAAATATTCATCGTCGACAATTCGAGAAAACTTGTGGGAACCATCACCCTGGATAAGCTGCTCGAATCGGATGAGCAGACCAAACTCAATGAGATCATGCGAAACGATTTCATCTCCGTCACGGTCAACACCGACCAGGAAGTCGTCCTGAAAGCGTTCCGTAAATATGATGTCTCCGTCATTCCCGTCACCAACAATCAAATGCGCATGCTTGGCATCATCACCTTCGATGACGCCATGGATGTCGATAGCCAAGAAGTCACCGAGGATAGCCAGATCACCTCAGCCGTCATCCCGAATGACGAGCCCTATCTGAAGACAAGGATCTGGAAGCTCGTCCGCAACTACACCGTCTGGCTTGTCATCCTTCTCATCCTCAACACATTCACCAGCATGACGATGTCCTATCTTGAGACACCGCTTCAGCTTTCCTTCCCTGTCCTGATTGCCTTCTTGACCTCCATCATGGGAACAAACGGCAACGCCTCAGACCAGACGGCCACTGTCACGGTCCGTGAGCTTGCCTTAGGAAACATCAATACGAAGAACTACTATAAAGCAGCCTTCAAGGAACTACGAGCCTCCATGATCACCGCTCTCATCCTCTCTATCTTCTCCTTTGGCTGGATGCTGGTTGAACTCTATTCTGGAATGGTCAGCCTGACCACGACGGATACGAATGTCCTAGCCACCTTCTTCAACGGAAATCAGAACCTCATGTTCATCCTGATTGCCAGTGTCGTCTCATTGACACTTCTTATCACCATCGTGATGGCCAAGATGATCGGTGTCAGCCTTCCCGTCCTTGCCAAGATG
>CAVCCX010000041.1:0-15700 GCA_963600815.1 Bacteroides uniformis
CAATGGCGGAGCGTCAGGGATTTGAACCCTGGCTAGGTTTCCCTACTGCCGGTTTTCGAAACCGGTCCCTTCAGCCTCTTGGGTAACGCTCCAACGGATAGTATTATATCCTATTTGGCTGAAAAATCACGTATTTTTTTCACGATTTCGCATTTTCAGACAAACCATCCGTCAAAATGTCTCTTTTTTCATCCTTCAGAGGGGATTTCTCCTCCTTATAGAGGTCATAGAAGACGAAATAGCTGACAAAGGAAATGCAGATGAGATAAAGAATGGCTCCAAAACGGAAGGAGAGTGCCTTTGTCGGATCGCTTTGTTCCTGCGGAACGACATTGATGAATGGGACATTCCAGAGATAGACCATATAGCCGATCATGGAATCAATCCAGGCGAGGAAAGCGAGATAGAATCTCTTTGGATGCATCAGGATATAGATGACAATCAGAACATCACCCATATAGAGATATCTTTCATGCATATGGGGAAGGACATAGGGAACAAGAAGACCAAACAGGACAAAGAGATCCATGGTTCTTTCCTTTGTGAGTTCCTTCTTGGAATGGAAGATGAGACAGACATAGGTTCCGACAATCGCCACAGCAAGGAAGACGGCAAAGGCGGAGATGGACTCCTCTTCCTTGAAGTTCGTGAAGATCAGGGCATAGAGACTTCCGCAGTTCAGACTGAGATGGCGATAGGAATTCGCCGACTGATTGAAATACACGGACCAGATTTCCATAAAGCGTTCAAAGAAGGAATCGCTCGCAAAGCAGGCCGGAAGTGCGACAAGAGAATAGATAATCGGAATCAGGAAGAAATAACGGATTTTGAATTTCCTCTTCAGGGCAAGAATCAGAAACACCGGAAGAAGAAAGACGGACTGAAGCTTGAAGCAGAAAGAGAAGGAAAACATCATCATCGAAAGTCCCTGCCTGTCCTTCATCAGGAAATAGATGGACCAGATCAGGAAGGAGACATAGATAGCATCGCATTGTCCCCACCATGCGGAATTGAGGAACACCATCACACAACAGATGACCAAGGAATAGCCTAATGCGGCTTTCATCCGGTTCCTTGTCAGTTCATAGACCAGGAAATAGACGCTGATTGCCAGAGAATAGTCAAAGAAGATTGAGACAAACTTGATGCCATAAAGAACCTCATTCGTCTGTGGCTCCAATTCGAACCACGTCAGCATCCATAGGAAATAGTAATAGGCAGGCGTATAGTCTCCAAAGGACTTTCCCAAGGCAGAGAAACCATTCGTATAGATATTGTTGTACCACGGAGAAAGAAAACTGCTGTAGTCTCCTGTCACACGGTCGAGAAGCTTTATGCGAAGAAAAAGACTCAAAGCCGTAATCACAAGAAGAAGGATGATATGATCATGTTTCTGAAGAAACGGGAAGACTTTGTCTCCAAACACCTTCCCTTTTTCGTTCAGAGACATCTTTTTTTCACTGGAAGAACTCATATCGTTTCCTCATCCTTGCGCTTCACATAGTCGATGATATACGTCGGACGATTTCTCGTGTTGACCAGGATATTATGAAGATAGATGGAAATGACGCCAAGGAAATCGATCACGATGGCGGTCGATAGGAAGACAAAGCTGAGAATGAAAAGCACCATGCACACCTCATGCCCGCCGATCACATGGATCGATGGATAGGAAAGGATGAACAAAACCATCATCACCAGGACAAAGAAGAGAGAAAAAAGTGTCATGATTCCGCCTGCCATGAAGATGAGATAGAGTGGACGGGAGGTGATGGTCGACATATTGTCTAAGGCATATAAGACCATCTTCTTGAGATTGTATTTGCTCTTTCCAGCTTTTCTTTCCTCTCTAGTGAAGTCGATAAAGGTCGTCTTGTATCCGACCAAAGGTACTTCACTGAGAAGACAACGATCTTTTTCACTCAGTGATAGGATCTCATCGACCACCTTTCTTGAGATGCCCCTGAAACAGTTGACATTCTCTGGAATGACTTTCTTTCCTTCCAGGCGATTGATGATCTTATAGAACAATCCGGCCGTATCTCTCTTGAAGGCGGAATCCTTGCTTCGATCGACACGATGCGGGTTGACAACATCATAGCCCTGAGAGAATTTCTCAGCGATCTGAGGAATCAGTTCCACAGGGTCCTGCAAGTCGGAATCCATCATGATGCAATAATCGCCCTTGGCCACCTTGAGTCCGGCGGAAAATGCCGCATTCTGACCGAAGTTTCGGCTCAAGGAGCAGACAACGACATCCTTTCTCTTCTCATAAAGCGATTCCATCACCGAAAGGGTGTTGTCCTTCGATCCGTCATTGACCAAAACGAATTCCAGAACATAATCCTTCAAAGAAGGAATGACTTTATCAACGGCCTCAAAATAGAGAGGAAGGGATTCCTCTTCATTATAACAAGGAAGAATAACTGATATTTTCTTCATAATATCCTCCAAAGCAATAAATAGAGTCTAATCTTTTAGCCTTTTCTTTTCAATCCGACTGAAAAAGCAGTGGCAACCTTCTCTCCGATGGAATAATAGGAATGATCATAGCTCGAATAGGTGATGAGATCCGCTTTTTTCAGATCGAGCATTCCATCAGTTGTGATCAGGTCTTCACGGACAGAAACGTTCTTGATCCGGCCAAAGACCTCAAAATCACCGTTTTCTGTGGAAATCCTCACCAATTCACACTCCAGGCAGATAGGAAGTTCCTCAATGACGGGTGCATCAACAGCCTGGCTCTTTGTGACATGCCAGAGGGTCTTTTCGAATTTCTTTTTATCATCGTTTCCGGAAACCAGTCCGACAAAGTCTCCAGCCTCCACATTTTTCGCATCGCAGAATGAAACTGTAAACGCTTTCCTTGATAAAATATTTTTACTCGTCAAGTGGTCCGAAGCCAACTGGATATCGACCACATCATGATCTTCCATTGTTCCCCAGGCTGCATTCATGCAATCGACGCTCCCATCTTCATTGTAGGTCGAAAGAATCAGCACCGGCATCGGAAACAACATATTGTTCGCCTTGAAATTTCTTCTCATTTTCATTTTCTCCAAACTGAGGATATTGTAGCATATTTTCATTCCTTGCGATTGAACACATCTTGCGCAAAGATTACAATAGTGACGATATGAGGTACTCCCTATGGAAGAAAACAAAAACAATCACGAAAGCCTATACCGGGAAATCTTGCTCGCCAGCCTTGTCATGCTCGGAGCAAGTCTTGTCATTTCCCTTGCCACTTATTTTGCCGGATCCTTCAACCGCATCTCCGACCTTGTGGAAATCACCTATTCGAAAGACAAGACCATTTCCTTCGAAAGAGGTTTGTTTCTTGCCTCTCTTGGATTCGGTTTCCTTCTCAATCTGCTCAATATGATTCTCTTCTATCTTGTCCGGCCAAGCAGAACAAAGCCGGATATCGGCGAAAAAGGAAAATGGCTCTTCTGTCTGACGATTCTTGCTCTCTTTGGCTATCTCGCCTTCCTTGTCTTGAACATTCTTCTCTCCGGATGGGGAATCCATCCCTTCGCTTCTTCCTTTGTCAGCAGCATTCTTGTCTCCATCTATGACTATCTGATCTACAAGCTCTATCTCGAACAGAAAACCTTTTCCAACAGTCTGTTCTGGGAACTCTTCCGCTTTGCCATTGTCGGTCTTGTCGCCGCGGTCTTTGACTTCATCACCTGCTTTGTCGTCCAGTTCGTCTTCTTCAAGGGGAACGAAAACGGGTATGTCACCATCCTAGCGACCATCGCCGGCTTCATCATCGGTGTCATCATCAACTATCTGATGTCGACCTATATGGTCTACAAGGCAAGCAAATCCACATTGTCAAAAACACCGATAGGCATTCTTCTTTTTGTCGCCTTATCCGCATTCGGCTTAGGAATCGGCATCGGAATCCAGTATTTCCTCTACGACTTCCTATACCTTGGCAAGAGTGTCTCCTTCTTCACCTATCCGATCGATTTCGTCATCCGAACATTGATCGTCATGGTCTACAACTACGTCTCGAGAAAGCTGATCATCTATCGATAAAATGGTATTTGTCGACAAAGCAAAAATTTTCCTTGCATTCCTACGTCAAAAAGCTTAAAATGTTTAGGCTTTGCAGACGTAGTTCAATGGTAGAACTTCAGCCTTCCAAGCTGATCACGCGGGTTCGATTCCCGTCGTCTGCTCCATCTGCAATCATGAGACTGGCATTCGTGCCAGTCCTTTTTTTATTCCAAAAAGCAAGGAATGTTTTCAATCTTCAAATCATTCATCCTATCCATTTCGAGCCTACAAAACATGCCTCGAGCAAGAAGAACAAAAAAGAGGACTCTTGATTTCAATCGTCCGATAAGATAATGTCAGCTAGTAGTAACCACCCAGAAAATAAAGAATGCAAACGGTGAAGAAATCAGGTGAAAAGAATCGATATTGCGTTCCTTTTTCCAAGACATGCAAAAAGGAGATCATGAAGAAAATCAGGATTCACTATCCAGAAGAAGAAAGGGAATTCATCTATCAGCAAGTCGAGCAGAAATATGAATCCTTCCTCCCAGAATGGAAAAGAATCATGTATCATTCTTTTCGAATGGCAAAGAAGAAATCAGAGCCTTGGAAAGACTACAGAATGAATGTGTTTCCTTATGAAAAAGACAAGCCCATCCAATATGAATTCACAGTCTGTCCTGTGGCCGAATTTGCTCTTCGTTTCCATCTGGCAGAGATTATGCCGGCTTTATGCGATGTCGACGATACCTGCATGGAAATGATTTATGCAAGACTCATTCGCACATCCACATGCTCAAATGGAGAAAAATGCGATTATGCAATCTGCGGCGATAAAGATGAATATAACAAGAACCACCCTGAGTCAATTTCTCAGGATGGCGACAGGAGAAACGAATAATTTTCACTTTTTTTGATTTTCCAGTTGTAGATTTGAATAAAATGTGATAAACTTTCCTACGCACTGGTTCCATAGCCAAGCTGGTAAGGCAAGGGACTGCAAATCCCCAACCCGCGGTTCGAATCCGCGTGGAACCTCCATGTGCCCTCGTAGCTCAGCTGGATAGAGTATTTGACTACGAATCAAAGGGTCAAGAGTTCGAATCTCTTCGAGGGCACCAAACGTCGTTCGAGAGTTAGCGCAGTTTGGTAGCGCACCTGCTTTGGGAGCAGGGGGTCATGGGTTCGAATCCCCTACTCTCGACCATCTAGAAATCCTGCCCGAGCAATCGGGCTTTTTTCATGTAAAAATGATGGATTTCTCTTCTTTATCTACCATAAGAATCAAATTCCCGATATAATCTTTACGAGGTAAACAAAATGAGAATTGCATTGATCAATGAAAACAGCCAAGCTGCAAAAAACAAAATCATCTACGAAGAACTGAAGAATGTCGTCACTCCGCTCGGACATGAAGTCCTCAACATCGGCATGTTCGATAGCGATGATAAGGCTCTGACCTATGTCCAGAATGGTATCCTCGGTGCCATCCTTCTCAACACGAAAGCTGCCGACTTTGTCATCACCGGATGTGGAACCGGCGAAGGTGCCTTATTGGCCATGAATTCCTTCCCGGGTGTTTTATGCGGATATGTCACAGAACCCTGCGATGCCTATCTTTTCAGACAGGTCAACGATGGAAATGCCGTTGCCATGCCTTTTGCCAAGGGATTTGGCTGGGGAGCTGAACTCAATCTTCGCTATACCTTTGAAAAACTCTTCTCGACCAAGGGTGGAGAAGGCTATCCAAAGGAAAGAGTCGTCCCCGAACAGAGAAACAAGAAGATTCTCGATGCTGTCAAAGAACAGAGCTACAAGCCACTTGTCGAAACCCTGAAGAACATCGACCGCGAACTTCTCTTGGGTGCCATAAAGAGAGATTCCTTAATCGAAGCACTCGAGAAATATGGTGTCGATGGCGAATTGAAGGACTTTGTCCTTTCCTTGGCAAAATAAGCCGATGGGTGAGCATCCGCTCACCTTTTTCATTCCTTCTTTTTTGCTATAATAGACCCATGAAAAAACAAAGCATCTATGACTTCTTCATCACGGACTATCTGGGAAGAGAGCATTCCATGATGGAATACAAGGGCAAAGTCCTTCTGATTGTCAATACAGCCATCTATTCTGACTTGGCATCCTGCTATAAGGACCTTTCTCTTCTCTATCGGAAATACCATGACCAGGGATTCGAAATCCTTGATTTCCCATGCAACCAATTCAATGGGCAGGCCTGTCTGGAAGATGAAGAAATCACAGAATATCTCGAAAAGAATTACCATCCTCAATTCTTCCGTTCGAAGAAAATCGATGTCAATGGCGCAAACGCATCTCCCCTTTTCCTCTATCTCCAGAAGAAAAAGAAATTCACCGGATTCGACAAGGGAAATCCGCTCTCCGCTGTCTTAGGCTGCATCTATGTCAAAAAAGGCCCTGGATGGGAAAAAGATCCATCCATAAAATGGAATTTCACGAAATTCCTCATCGATCGAAAAGGTGAGGTGAAGAAAAGGTTCGAATGCACAGCAGATATGAAGGCAGTCGACAAATCCATCCAGTCGATTCTTGACCACCAATTGGAAGAAAAGGAATGATTCCAACTTATCTAAAAAAAGAAAACATACTTCAGAAAGAATGAGGAAGAATCTTCTCTCTATAAGGGATGAAAAGATTTTTCGATTCTTTCTGAAGTTTTTCTTTGAAAGGAAACGACACCGCTTTTGCATAAAGTCGGTCTGGAAAGCACTTTATTTAGTGATATTCATTGAGATATATAAATATATAATCTAGAATAATAGACATCTATAAGAGAGGTGAATTATGAATATTGGCATTGTATCTCTTGGTTGCGCAAAAAACCAAGTCGACTTAGAGGAAATTCTCGCTTATCTGAAGCGGAATGATTTTATCACGGTCAGTGATCCAAATATGGCGGACATCATCATTGTCAACACATGCGGATTTATCGACGCAGCAAAAAAGGAGAGCATCGATGCCATTCTGGAAATGGTCCAATACGAAAAGCCGGTCGTGGTCACCGGATGTCTTTCCACACGCTATCTTGAGGAACTCAAGAAAGAGATTCCGGAAGTGGCCTTATGGGTTCCGCTTGATCAGTACAAGAATTTCTCCACCCTTTTCCAGCCCTTGGTCAAAGAGAAGAAACTGACGGGAAAAATCGATCCGACCAAGAGACTTTTCATCTCCCCGGAAAGAGAAGCCTATCTCCGCATTTCGGATGGATGTGACAATTTCTGCAACTTCTGTGCGATTCCACATATCCGCGGAAGATTCCACTCCGTTCCCTTCGAGACCCTGAAGAAGGAATTGGACATGATGGATGAAAACAACATCCGTTCCCTCACCGTCATTTCCCAGGACACGTCCATGTATGGAAAAGATCTCGGAAATGTCGACTTGACCATGCTGACAAAGGAAATCGTCAAGCATAAGAATTTCGATTTCGTCAAGCTGATGTATCTCTACCCGGATGAAGTGAGTGAAGATCTCATCGACCTTTTCGCATCGGATACGAATCTCACTCCTTATTTCGATTTGCCTGTCCAGCATTTCGCCAATCCAGTCCTGAAGCATATGGGACGAAGAGGAAGCGAGCAGGACATCCTTGATCTCATCGCCCGCTTCAGAAAGAAAGTTCCTTCCGCAATCTTGAGAACCACCATCATGGTCGGCTTCCCTGGCGAGACGGAGGAAGATTTCCAGGAATGCCTCAAGCAGATCAAGGAAGTCAAATTCGACCATCTTGGCTGTTTCATGTTCTGTCCAGAGGAAGGAACACCGGCCTATAAGTTCAAGGACCAGGTTCCCGAGGAAGTGAAGGTAGAGAGATACAACGCCATCATGAAGGAGCAGAAAAAAGTCTCCTATCAGCTCAATAAGAAGAGAATCGGTCAGACCTACAAGTGCCTGATCACCAAATACAACGAGGATGATTTCACCTACGACTGCATCTGCAACCTCTATGCCCCGGATGATATCGACGGGAAGATGAGAATCTATTCCAAGAGTGAACTCAAGCCCGGCGATCTTGTGGAAGCGAAAGTTGTCAATGCTTTGTTCTACGACTTGGATGCGGAGGTTGTGAAGATCCTCAGAAAGGCCGAATAAGATGATTTTCGGAAAACATATCAATCAATTCTACAAAAAGTACTGGTATCTCTTTGCCGGTGTCTTTCTTTCGGATGCCATCGTCGATATCATCCAGCTGATGATTCCGATGATCATCGGAAATGTCATCTCTGTTTTTTCTAACCCCACGATTCAGCTCAACCCCTATGAGTTCAGTGTCCTAAGACCCTTTGTGGGATATAACGGCGGATTCATCGTCAAGGAAACGGAACTGATTCCTTTCTATCAGACGGACTTTTTCATGACCTTGATGACGATTCTTCTCATCGGTCTCTTCATCTTCATCGGAAGAATGGGATGGCGTTTCTTCTCAGCCCAGATCGGAAGCCGCATCGAAAGGGACTTAAGAGAAGAGATGTTTGCCCATATCCAGACAATGTCTCTAAGTTACTACAACCAAAAGAAAGTCGGTGGTCTTCTTTCCTTCTTCACCTATGATCTTGCCACCATCAAGCAGTGCTTCAGCGATGCCCTCATTTGGGTGACAGACCTTGTCGTCTTAGGAACTCTTTCCTTCACTCTGATGGCCATCATGTCCTATCAGCTTGCTCTTTATACAGCCATTCCGTTGATCATCTTTGTCGCTCTTGGCGGCATCGTCGGAAAAATCGAAGCAAAGAAATACAAAATTTCCAGCGATTCCTTCGAAGCCTTATCCGACTTCACGGAAGAGAATCTCCAGGGATTCTCCGTCGTCAAAGCCTTCCTCAAGGAGAAAGCCAGAGTGAAATCCTTCAAGACGCTTTCCCGGGATGCAGAGGAAACCAGCGTCGACTACCTGAAATATTCCTCCCTGATTGACTTATCCATCAACCTCGTTCTGGCCATCACCTTCTTCATTCTCTATTTCCTTGGTGCCATGAGCATTCTTGACAACAATGTTCCCTTTGCTGGAAATGTGACCGATATTGGAAAGCTGACGACCTTTGTCGGCTATTATGACTCCCTCATCTGGCCGATGATCGCCGGTGGCATGCTCATCGATATGGTCTCAAGAGGAAGCGGAGCAAGAAAAAGAATCGCCGAGATTCTCGACTACAAGCCTGAAATCGTCGATGATCAGAACCCTTCCCGCGACACCCTGAAAGGAAAAGTCGAATTCAGAAACCTCTCCTTTCAGTATGCAGATGGAAAGATTCCAGCCTTGAGTGATATTTCCTTTGTCGCCGAACCGGGAACGACCATCGGCATCATCGGAAGAACCGGAAGCGGAAAATCCACATTGGTCTCTCTTCTTCCGAAGCTCTACAGCCTCGAAAGAGGCATGCTTTTCATTGATGACGTCGATATCAATGACTGGCGAAAAGAAGATCTGAGAGAAAAAATCGGTGTTGTTCTCCAGGAAGGCTTCCTTTTCAGCGGAACCATAAGGGAAAACATCGCCTTCAGTGAAAAAGAAGTCGATGTCTATGACATGGACAAAGTGAAAAAAAGCGCGCAGTTTGCCAATGTCGATGGCGATATCTCCTCCTTCGTGAAAGGCTATGACACCATCGTCGGCGAAAAAGGTGCCACGCTCTCCGGCGGCCAGAGACAGAGAGTCTCCATCGCCCGTGCCATCTACAAGAATCCGAGCATGCTCGTCTTGGATGACTCGCTTTCTGCGGTGGATGCCGATACCGAAAAGTCGATTCTTGGCAATATCCAGGGACGTGAGGAGAAACTGACGACCTTCATCATTGCCCATAGAATCTCCGCCATCGAAAAGGCGGATCTCATCCTCGTCCTGGACCATGGAAAACTCGTCGGAAAAGGAAAACACGAAGAGCTCTTCGAATCGTGCAAACTCTACCACGATCTCTGTGAACTTCAGAAACTCGAAAAGGAGGTCAGCTGATATGGATCAGGATATCATCGAAGCCAGACAGTACTCCTTGAAGGATACCAAGATTCTCAAAGGCCTCTTAGGGTACATCAAGCCCTATCGGAAATGGTTTCTCTTTGTCATCATCTTGGACATCTTTGTCAACATCGCTTTCTCTCTCGACCCCTTGATCGTCAAATACATGATCGACTATCTCGGTTCGATCACGACGAATGCCCCAAAAGAGAATCCGCTTCTTTTTGTCACGGGAATCATCCTTGTGGATGTCATATTGTGGCTGGTGGGCGCCCTTGGCGGATTCTATGTCAACTTTGCCTTAAAGAAAATCGGTCAGAAAGTCGTCATGGATATGCGAAACGATCTTTTCGAACATGTCCTTTCCCTCTCCTTGGCTGATTTAAGAAAGCTGAAGATCGGATCCTATGTCACCAGAATCACCAATGATACCCAGAATATCTCCTCTCTCTTCAGCGATATTCTTCCACAGTTCCTAAGAGCCCTTCTCACCCTCTTCATCATCATCTTCACCACCTTCATCGTCACGCATCTCTATGGTTTCATCTTCCTAGCCTATATTCCGGTCGTCTTCCTTGTTTCCTACTTCTTCAGAAAGAAATCTCGAATCTATTATCGCGGAGAGAAGAAAGCCATCTCCGAGATGAATTCCTTTTTGAGCGAATCCTTCCAGGGTGTCAAGGTCACAAAGACCTACAACCGCGAGGAAAAGAAGCAGGCTGAATTCGGCAAAAAGAATGAGGCCATCCGCTCCACGTTTGTCAAATCACAGAATCTCTTTGCCTTCTATTACCCCTTCATGTATCTTCTTCAGATCAGCTGTGTCTTGATCGTCTTTGCCTTCTGTATCCCGAATCTCTCCCCCGATGGCAGTGGACTGATTTCCTTAGGTACCTTCCAGATGCTCTATTCCTACTCCGGACAGTTCTTCCAGCCGATTCAGACCATCACCCAATTGATGAACATGCTCCAGCAGACCATCTCGAGTGCCGAAAGAATCCTCGTCGTCCAGGAAGAAAAAGAAGAGAATACGAAAGATGAGAAAGATATCTATGTCGATTCGTTCAAAGGAAAAATCGAATTCCGTCATGTCTATTTTGCCTATGAGAAGGAAGACTATGTCTTGAAAGATGTCTCCTTTGTCATTCTTCCTGGACAGACAGCCGCCTTTGTCGGACCAACCGGAGCTGGAAAATCCACCATCATCTCCCTCATTTCGAGAACCTATGATGTCACCAAAGGAGAAATCCTCATCGATGACATTCCGCTTGAGAACTATTCCCTGGAATGTCTTCGAAAGAATATTGGCATGATGCTTCAGGATGTCTTCATCTTCTCTGGAAACATCAAGGACAATATTTCTCTAGGAAATGAGGAAGTCAAGGAAGAAGAGATCATCTCTTCTTGTCAGTATGTCGGAGCGGATTCCTTCATCGCGAAATTGCCAGATGGCTACAACACGAAAGTCTCGGAAAGAGGTGAAAACTTCTCTGCCGGACAAAGACAGCTCATCTCTTTTGCAAGAACCATCGTCTATCATCCCTCTATGGTTCTTCTTGATGAGGCAACAGCCAACATCGATACCGAGACAGAGAACATCATCCAATCCTCCCTTGAGAAGATGCGATCGATTGGAACCATGATCATCGTCGCGCACCGACTTTCCACCATCAAGAATGCCGATGTCATCTTCGTCGTCTCGAAAGGACAGATTATCGAGCAGGGCGACCATCAACAACTTCTCAAATTGAAGGGAAACTACTATAATCTATATAAGCTGCAGAACATGGAAGAGAATCTAGGAAGATAAAAAGGAGTGTCAACCAACATGAGAAACATCAAATTATACGACACCTATGAAGGGAAACTCAGAGAATTCAAGCCGATCGACGAAAAAGAAGTCGATATCTACTATTGCGGTCCGACCGTCTACAATTATGTCCACCTTGGAAATTTCCGTCCGACGGTCACCTTTGACTTGCTGACCAGAGTCCTCAAGGAATCCGGCTATGACGTCAAATGTGTCTCCAACTACACGGATATCGATGACAAGATCATCAAGCAGGCCAAAATCGAAGGAAAGAGCGAAAAAGAACTCTCCGAATTCTATATCGCCGCCTATGAGGACTGCCTTGAGAAACTCAATATTCTTCCTCTCTATTGCCATCCAAAGGCCAGCGAATACATCGATAAGATGGCCTCGTTCATCAAAGACCTCGAAGACACGAATTGTGCCTATCAGGGTGGGGATGACATCTATTTCTCCGTGGACTGCGATAAGAGCTATGGCGCCTTATCCAAGCAGAATATCTCCGACCTTGTCTCCGGAGCAAGAATCGAAGTGAACAACAAAAAGAAGAATCCGCTCGATTTCGCTTTATGGAAGCTCACCGACGATGATGGCATCAAATTCGATACCGTCATCGGAAGAGGTAGACCAGGCTGGCATACTGAATGCGTCGTCATGGTCAACAACGTCTTCAAAAAGCCTTTGATCGATATCCATGGCGGTGGCTTCGACTTGAAGTTCCCCCATCATGAAAATGAAATCGCCCAATCCGAAGCCCACAACCATACCAAACTGGCCAACTACTGGATGCATGTCGGATTTTTATTGACCAATGGCGTGAAGATGTCCAAGTCCTTAGGAAACTCCATCCTTGCCAAGGATGTCCTAGAAAGACATTCTGGAAATGCCATTCGCCTTTTCTTCTTAACCACCCATTACCGCGCTCCTGTCAACTATACCGAAGAGAATCTTCTCTCCATGGATAAGCTTGCCAACAAATACGAAAATGCCCTCAAGAAAGCCAATGCCAAGCTTCAGATTCAGGGAATCAAGGAAGGAAGCCTCATCCAGGATGACTATGAGGAATTCATGAATGCCTTGGCCGATGACCTCAATGTCGCCAATGCGCTTTCAGTCGTCGACCATGAAATCAAGGAAATCAATTCCCTGACAATGAAGAAAGATGCCGATATGCTTCGCTTATCTTCCCTTTTTATCACCATCACAAAGCTCTTCGATATCCTTGGACTGAAATTCAGTCTTCCTAAGATTCTCGAAGAAGATATCGCTCTTGTTCAGGAATACGAAAAAGCCCGTGCTGACAAAGATTTTGCCAAGAGTGACGAACTTAGACCACTTCTCATGAAAAAAGGACTTCTCTAATATGGACGCTGTACAAGAGGCACTGCCTGAAATCCGAAAGACGCTCAAGGAGCTCAAGCTTCCTGGCGATCTCATCGAGAACTACGTTCTCTCTTTCCTGAAGATTCCAAATGCACTCTATCACTATCCGACCTTATCTGTCCTTTTATTCGACAAGAACAATTCCATCACATCCGAAGACAAATTTCCCAATTCCTTCGTGGTGGATTTCCGCTTCCAGTGGATCGAATCCGCAAAGAAAGAGACCGATACCTTCTTTGCTGCCACTGGAAACATCGACGATATCCACTATTGCCAGGTTCACCTCTATCTCTATTTCACCTCGAAGAGACTCCATAACCCGAGCAAGCTCCACACCTTCGAATTCACCAACCAGAATGTGGAAGCCACCATCGAGAAAGTGAAGAACTTCACCCTTTCCTTAAAGGAAACAACCGAGAATTCACCCTATCTTGGATTCACATTAGCCTATACAAGCGCAATCTAAAAAGGAGATACACACTATGTACGATTATCTGATTGTCGGAGCCGGACTCTTCGGTGCCACATTCGCAAACCTTGCCCACAAGAAGGGACTCAAGGTTCTTGTCATCGACAAGAAGGATGTGATCGGCGGCGCCATCCGCAGCGAAAGAAAGGACAATATCGATGTCCATCTCTATGGACCTCATATCTTCCACACATCCTATAAGGATGTCTGGGAATATATCTGCTCCTTCTCCGAAATGAATCATTTCGTCAATGAGCCACTGGCCTACTACAAGGGCAAACTCTATCACATGCCTTTCAACATGAACACCTTCAATGCTCTCTGGGGCGTCATCACACCCGAAGAAGCCAAAGCCAAGATCGAGGAGCAGAAGAAGGAAATGGAAGGAAAAGTTCCTTCCAACCTCGAAGAACAGGCGATTTCCCTCGTCGGCAGAGATGTCTTTGAGACGCTTGTCAAAGGCTATACCGAAAAGCAGTGGGGAAGAGACTGCAAAGATCTTCCAAGTTCCATCATCAAGAGACTTCCGGTCCGCTTCTATTACAACAACAACTATTTCAACGATACCTATCAGGGAATCCCAGTCGATGGCTATACCGCCATCATCGAAAGAATGCTTTCCGGCGTGGAAGTGAAGCTGAATGTGGATTATCTTGCCAACAAGGAAGAATATCGAAAGCTTGCCAAAAGAGTCATCTATACCGGCGAAATCGACCGCTATTTTGCCTATCAGCTCGGCCATCTGCAGTATCGCACGCTCCGCTTCGAGACCGAAAGACTCGAAATGGAGGATTTCCAGGGAAACGCTGTCATCAACTACACCGAAAAGGAAGTTCCCTATACAAGAATCGCCGAGCACAAATGGTTCAACTACCGCGAATCCCCGGTCACCTATATCACCAAGGAATATCCAAAGGAATTCGTCGAGGGCGATGATCCGTTCTATTCCATCAATAATGAAAAGAACGACTCCCTCTATAGGAAATATCAGGAATTGGCCAAGGAAGACAAGGATGTCTATTTCTGCGGACGTCTGGGCCAGTATCGCTATTTTGATATGGACGACACCATCTACGAAGTCTTCAAGCTCTTCAACCAGTTGGAAAAATAAGTATTTAAAAACTTCACCCATCTCGGTGAAGTTTTTTTATATCCGGTTGTCTTCTTTATTATTCGGCTTTCATATCCGAATGAGTCTTCTTGTCCTCATCGAGGATCTGGTTGAGTTCCTCGATATCCTTCGTGGAAGGAACATAGACATAAGGTTCATTTCTCAATAAACCATAATAGTCGAAACCAAAGCCGACGATATATCTCTGCTCGTCGGTGGTCAATCCGGTGAAATCAGCGATTTCATCATATTTCATATCGATGTTGTTTCTCTTGATGAGAATGCAGGTGAGAAAATTCTTCGGCTTGTAGTGCTCGTTGATGTAATCTCTCATGTAATGCATCGTGATGCCGGTATCGATGATGTCTTCAACCAGGATGACATCTCTTCCTTCCCAGTTGTGATCCGGCTGCTTGGACACGGTGACTTTTCCAGTCGTGCCCGTTCCGTTATAGGACGAAACCTTGATGGTATCCAACTGAATCTTATGCTTGACATGCTTAATCAATTCATAGAAGAAAGGCAAGGCACCATTCATGACAGCGACAAGAATCGGAATGCCGTTTTTCGTTTCATCCAATTTAGCATCGATTTCTTTTCCCAAACGATCACAGATACGAACAATTTCATCTTCTGATAAAATCAGCTTTTCCATAGGATTCATCCTCCAATGCAACTATTTTAAGACATAACAATTGAAAAAGAAACGGGAAAAATATGGTATAGGGCTTACATTTATCGAAATAGGCCCCGACTTTGTTTCCTTCTCGTTGTGTCTCTTTCAGGACAGAGCTGTCCATCGATGCAAAAAGCAAAAAAGAACTTGCAATCAAGAAGAGAAACTGAGATAATACTTTCGCTTTTCAAAAAAGGCATGGATCCTTAGTGTAGAGGCCTATCACGTCTCCCTGTCACGGAGAAGATCACGGG
>CAVCCX010000042.1:0-1657 GCA_963600815.1 Bacteroides uniformis
GAGGTGAAGTTGATGCCGACACCGACAACCTGGGAATGGAAGGAGGAATTCTCGTAGAATTTCTCGATAAGGATTCCGCAGAGCTTCTTATCCTCGACATAGAGATCATTCGGCCATTTGATGAAGCTGGATGCATGATATTTTCTTGTGGCCTTCATGACGGCAAGCGGCATCAGAATCTCAAAACGGAGATCTTCCTTGGAGAATAAGGAGAAGAGAATGTCTTCCTTGCCATCTTCCCATTTCCTTACTTCCCTTCCTCTTCCAGCTGTCTGATGATCAGTGAGAAGAACAGAGTTGTTCATGAAATGATTCTTCTCCCTTTTGAAGTAGGAATTGGTCGAATCGATTTCCTTTGTATGAAAAAGCGTGTACCTTAAAAAGGTCTCTTGATAGGATATCGGATATTCCATTTATCCTAAGATGGCCTTGATCGTATCGAGATACCCCTGGTAATCAGAGACATTGTAGATATTGACCGGAGTCTTGGCTGTTTTCTTTACAAAGCCGGAGAGTGTCTTTCCAGGTCCGATTTCGATGAAGGTATCCACACCCTTGGAAAGAAGGTCGTCGATGCTATCCTCGAAATAGACGGAATGGCAGATTTGCTCCTGGAGGATATCGTTGATGTTTCTTTCTTCTTCCTTGCCCGAGACATTGTAGATGATCTTGTAGGATGGCTTATGAGGGGTGTATTCGTCTAAGACTTTTCTCAGTTCGACAGAGGCATCGTTCAATAAGGAGCAATGGAAGGCACCTGAGACATTGAGTGGAATGCAGCGGCGAGCCTTTTCCTTGAGAAGGACAAGGGCATCATCGACAGCCTTGTTTTCTCCGGTGATGACAATCTGTCCAGGGCAGTTGTAGTTTGCAATCTCGACAACACCGCTTTTTACCTGGCTTAGGCATTCCTGGATGACTTTTCGATCGCACTGGATGATGGCAGCCATCTTGGTCGTGCCTAAAGGAAGGGCGTTCTGCATGATTTCACCACGATGGGTGATGATAGCAAGAGCATCCTTCAAGGACCAGACGGAGGAGAAAGTCAAAGCGGTATATTCGCCTAAGGACAATCCACAGCAGTATTCCGGCTCGATTCCTTTTTCCTTCAAGGCGGAAGCGATGCAATAGGACGTCAGAAGCATGGCCTTCTGGGCATACTTCGTCTGATTGAGAACGCCTTCCTTGTCTTCAAAGCAAAGGTCACGGATTTCCGGGAAGGAATCATAAAGATTCCTGACCATTTCATTCTGGTCATAGAAGTCTTTTCCCATCAAGACAGCCTGGGCACCCTGCCCAGCGAATAAAAATGCAATTTTCATACTCAGTTACCTATCCTTCGATATTTTTCATACCTCTTGTTCAAAAGCGTATCCACATCCATCGAAGAGAGTTCCTCGATCTTCGAAATCAGTTTTTCCTTGAGTGAATTGGAATAGTCCAGGGAAAGATATCTTAGTCCACCTAAAGGCTCATGGATGATTTCATCGACAATCTTGTCATTGTAGAGGTCCTGGGAAGTCATTTTCATATAGTTGACGGCTTCTTCCGGCTTGACTTTTCCCTTGAAGAGAATCGAGGAGAATCCTTCCGGGGACAAGACAGAATAGACGGCGTTCTCAAACATGAAAAGATAGTCTGAGACACTTAAAGCCAA
>CAVCCX010000042.1:1883-15622 GCA_963600815.1 Bacteroides uniformis
CCGAAATTGCGTGCGATTTTCTCATTGGTGTCGCTGCCCTTGGCTTGGGCTAGGACTGTGACCGGATGTTTTCCCAAGAAACCGATGCCGGCAATGATGGAAGCATCATCGGAATAATACTGATCGCCATGGAGTTCGACAAATTCCGTGATGAGATGGGAAATGAGGGTCTTGGATTTGATTCTCTTATCGCTTCTTGCGATGCAGACCTTATCCCATGCGGAAAGCGAGGAGAAAGTCTCTTCCTTGAGTTTCTTCAGCTCAGCTTTCTTCAGAGCATAGTCTTCGCTTTTGGGATCCATGGAAAGAAGCTCTTCTTCCATGGCTTCGATTTTCATTTCATTTTCTTCTAAGATCATAAGCTGTAATTATGAAGTTTCAGCAACAGATGAAGCGTCTTCTTCATATCCTTTCTTTCGACAATGCCATCGAGATATCCCTTGCTTAAAAGGAATTCGGCCGTCTGGAAATCTTTCGGAAGGGTCTCCTTGATCGTCTGCTCGATGACTCTCTTGCCCGCAAAGCCGATCAAGGCTTTCGGTTCGGCAAGGGTGATATCGCCAAGGCTTGCAAAGGATGCGGAGACTCCACCGGTGGTGGGATCGGTCAAAACGACGATGAAGAGTTCTTTTTCACGAAGTCGGGCGATAGCCTGGCTTGTCTTTGCCATCTGGAAGAGGGAGAGGACGCCTTCTTGCATTCTTGCACCGCCAGAGCAGGTGAAGATGATCAAGGGGAGATGTTCCTTCAGGGCTTTTTCGGCTAAGAGGGTCACTTTCTCTCCACAGACGCTTCCCATGCTTCCCATCATGAAATAGGAATCCATGACGCCGACAAGGGCGGGTATGGATTGGATATTTCCTTTGGCACAGAGGATGGATTCATCATCGCCGGTGGCTTTTTTGGCTGCTTCGATCTTTTCCTTGTAGTCTGGGAAATCGAGATGTTTTTCCTCTAAATCACTGAAAAGAAGTTCATAGCCTTCATCCATGATCTGATCGAGTCTTTCCTTGGCATGGAGTCTACCATGATAGCCACAGCTCGGACAGACGTGGAAATTTGTATTGTATTCTTCGCTGAGAAGTGTCTTTCCGCAATGCGGACACTGGAAAAGGAAACCTTCGGGGATCTCTCTTGGAGTGGTCGTCTCTGGTTTTCGGATCTGGAGCTTATCGAGTGCCTGGGAGAATTCCTTGAGCTCCTCTTTTCTTTTACTGAATGAGTCGGACATTGTTTTCAAGCTCCTTTAAGGCTTCCTCGACAAAGGAAGTGGTGAAATTGCCTAAGATATATTTTGCATGGTGCATGAGATAGTAGTGGAATTCGATGGTCGTGGGAACACCTTCGATGATGAGTTCAGCTAAGGCTTCTCGCATCTTTCGGATGCACTCAAGGCGGTTTTCTCCATGGACGATGAGTTTCAGGATCATCGAATCATAGTAGGGCGGAATCACATAGCCAGGATAGACGGCAGTATCGATTCTGACACCTTTTCCGCCTGGAAGATTTAAGAAGGTGATTTTCCCGGCACTGGGGCGGAAGTCAGCCTGGATATCCTCGGCATTGATTCTGCATTCGATGGCAAAGCCATTGAGATGGATGTCTTCCTGCTTGTAGGGAAGCGGGTTTCCGGCTGCAACACGGATCATGGATTTCACCAAATCGATGCCCGTGATTTCCTCGGTGATGGAATGCTCGACCTGGATACGTGTATTCATTTCGATGAAATAATAGTTCTCATCCTTGTCGATCAGAAATTCGATGGTGCCGACCGAGTCGTAATAGACAGTCTTGCAGGCCAAAAGGGCGGATTCATAGAGTTTCTTCTTCAATCCATCGGAGATAGACTGGCAGGGCGCTTCCTCAAGAATCTTCTGCTTTCTTCTCTGCATGGAGCAGTTTCTTTCGAAAAGATGGATGGCGTTTCCATATTTATCGGCAAGTACCTGGACTTCGACATGACGCGGATCCAGGACGAGTTTTTCGATATAAAGTTCGTCATTGCCAAAGAATTTCTTGGCTTCCTCTTTGGCTTCATTGTACTTTTCAAGGAATTCGGCTTCGCTGTTGACTTGGCGGATTCCTTTTCCACCACCGCCGGCACTCGCCTTGATGAGAATCGGATAGCCGATCTTGCGAGCGATTTCGAGTCCTTCTTCTGCCTGGATGGCGCCATAGGAACCGGGGACAATCGGAACACCGGCCTTTCGCATCATCGTGATGGCTTCGGATTTGTTGCCCATCTTTTCCATGACATCGGGATTGGGTCCAATCCAGGCTATGCCGCAGCCGATGACCATTCTTGCAAAAAGCGGGGATTCGCTTAAAAATCCGAATCCGGGATGAATGGCATCGGCACCCGTCACACAGGCAGCAGAGATGATGCTTGCCATATTCAGGTAGGACTGATCGGAATTCGGACCGCCGATACAGATGGCTTCATCGGCAAACTGGACATGGAGAGCCGATTTGTCGGCTGTGGAATAGACAGCGACGGTTCGGATTCCCATCTCCTTGCAGGCACGGATGATGCGGACAGCGATTTCACCTCGATTGGCAATCAAGATTTTCTTGAACATACCTAGTCTCCCAAAACAAAGAGAGGCTGATCGAATTCGATCATATCCCCTTCCTGGGCAAGAATCTGAAGGATGGTGCCATCTCTGTCGGCTAAGATTTCATTCATGACCTTCATCGCTTCGATGATGCAGAGCTTATCGCCTTTCTTGACGGACTTTCCGATGCTGACAAAAGGTTTTCCATCATGGAAAGGTGCTTCATGATAGGTTCCGACCAATGGGGACTTGATGGTGTTCTTATTTTCGGAATTATCACTGGCTGTTTCCTTTGTGGCAATAGGTGTCTTCTCCGTATCTTTTTCAAGCATCTCCGAGGAAACCAAAACGGGGGTCATCTCTTTGGTGAGCTTGATTTTCACGCCGTCATCTTCGACTTCCAAAGAGGAGATGTTGGCTTTTTCAAATAAGTGAATGACTTTTTCGATTTCTTCTAATTTCATAAGATCATTCTCCTTTCTTTTTCTCCACGAGGGAGACGACATCCTTGACCGTGATCAAGGTCTTGAGTTCTTCTGGTTCGATTTTGATTTTGAAATGGGTTTCGAGTTCAAGCGCCATTTCGACAGCATAAAGGGAATCAAAATTGAGATCCTCCTTCAATCGGGCCTGGGGCGTGATTTTCTTTTCGTCCACATTGGCGGTATCGATCAAAAGTTTCTTTACTTCATCAAACATAGAGTTACCTCCTAATTCTTCTTTCCTTTTTCCTTCTCACCGTCCCAGAAATTCTTCAAAAAAATCTTATAGGCACCTTCACTGAAAGGCGGCTTTGAGAGAAATTCGATTTCTTCATTATCGAGTTTGCCATGGGCTGAAAAATCTCTTCCGGCCTGGATAAATTTCTCGAGATATCTCTTCGTCTTGTTCTCGTTATGAAGGTCATTGAGGGTCTTCATCTGGGGAACCAAGATCGGTGTGTAGTTTCCTTTTCCGAGGATGCAGTCATGCTGAATGAGAAGTGGCTTATAGACTTCACTGGCATCGGTATAGGCACAGGTGGAAATCAGGATGAATTTCTTTTCCTTGAGCTCAGGAAATCTCAGCCCATGGAAGGATTGTCCGTTTTCCGGAGCCTTCTGTCCCTCATAGGTCGACATCAGGCAGAGAAGTCGGTCGAGTATGACTTTCATGATGCCCGGCATCGAGAAATAGTAGAGAGGATAGGATGTGATGATGATATCCGCAGCAAGAATCTTCTCTTTGAGCATAGGAATATCATCATCCTTGATGACGCATTCCCCGGCGGTTCTTCCCCAGCAGGAAAGGCATCCCATGCAGGGCTTGACTTTCAGATCGCTCGCCTGGATGATTTCGATCTCATATTCGTTTTTTTCATTGAGACCGGAAAGAAAGGCATTGGTGATCACCATGGTGTTGCTCTTCGAGCGATGCGGGGATCCATTCAGGACAAGGACTTTCTTTGTGACGTCATTCTCCATAGATGGTTTCTTTCTTGACGGATGTGAAGGTCATCGTGCCCTTGGCGTAGATGACATCATCGACTTTGACAACGGCATCGAAGGAAGTGAGAGGTCCTAAGACCTTGCTCTTCTTGACGGTGATGACTAAAGTATCTCCTGGAATGACGGGCTTGATGAACTTGAAGTTATCGACTTTGAGAAGGACATAGACCTGATCCTCCTTGTCGCCATCATGATCGATGACAAGGCTCGAAAGCTGGGCACAGCATTCGATGACAAGGACACCAGGCATGATCGGAGTTCCCGGGAAATGGCCCATGAAATAAGGTTCATTGACGGAGACATTCTTGATACCGGTCGCCGAGACATCTGGTTCAAGCTCGATGACCTTTTCGATCATCTGGAAAGGCGGACGCTGTTTGATTCTCTTATTGATGTCGTTGATATTCATGACCGGTTTCATTATAAGGACAATCCTCCATCGAGTGTGATCACCTGGCCGGTGAGATAGCTTGCCTCGTCGGAGACGAGCATGCTGACGACATTGGCGATATCTTCGACTTCGCCCAAACGGTGAAGCGGAATCTTATCGAGGTTGGCTTTCATCTGTTCTTCCGGGATGTGATCGAGCATTTCCGTCTTGATGAAGCCTGGGGCGATGGCATTCACACGGATGCCATAGCGGGCAAGTTCCTTGGCGGCTGTGGCCGTGAAGGAATTGACAGCTCCCTTGGTGGCAGAATAGACCGTCTGTCCAGGAAGCGCGAACTTTCCAGAGACGCTCGACATATTGACGATTGCACCATGCTTCTTTCTCATCATCTTGAGGGCGACCTGCTGGGTGCAGTAGAAATAGCCCTTGATGTTGAGATTGACGCAGGTATCGAGATTGTCTGGATTCATCATGAGAAGATATTCATCGCGGACGATGCCGGCATTGTTGACCAAGACATCGATCTGTCCGAACTGCTTGTAGATGTCATTGACCATCTTCTTGACTTCCTCGAGTTTGGAGACATCGGCCTTGTAGGAGATGGCATCGCCGCCATTCTCTTTAATGGTCTTGACGACTTCCAAGGCCGGGGCTTCCGAAGAGGAATAATTCACGACGACGGTATAGCCATCTTTTCCAAGACGGATGGCAACGCCTTTTCCGATTCCCTTAGAGGATCCAGTGACTAATGCAACTTTCATGTTTGTTCTCCTTTAGATTCGAGCGAGAATGGCAGCGGTATAGCTTCCACCGGTCGCAAACGAAGTGACAAGTATGTATTTCATATCTTTTGATTCGACAATGGCCGTCTTGACGCCTTCCTTGGTCAGAAGGTAAGCATCCTTATCTTCTTTCACGGTGTCGGAAAGAAGAAGGGCTGCATCGACAGCAGAGAGAAGGGCAGCACAGGCTCTTGCCTCACCGATTCTCTTCTTGACAGAAAGAACAGGAAGAGAAGCGAGTCTGTCCTTGAAGATTTCTTCATAGACTTCCTTTTCGATGTCATCGACTTTCTTCATGCCGTTGGCAAAGCCGGAGATGGCCGAAATATCATCGATGGTGAGAGAAGCACTCTTGAGGGCCTTTTCGATGGCGGACTTGAGTCCAGAAGATGAACCTTCCACTTTTCCAAAGTCGACCGGAGCATTGCTGCTTTCGCAGGAAAGAACCTTGCAGTAGGCTTTCACGCCTCTCTCTTGAGCATGTTTCCTTGATTCCATGATGAAGGAAGCGGCACCATCGGATAAGACGATGCCATTTGATTCAGAGTAGGGTTCGACATAGTTTTCTGCGACATAGCCAAGCTGATGATAGAGTTTGCTGGTGACAGAAATATTCTCATCGCTTCCGCTGACCAAGACCATGTCTTCTTTCTCGTTCTGGAGTATGTTGAGGGCATAGCCGATGCTGGCCAAACCGGACTGAGGACCATTGCAGATAGTGACATTGTATCCCTTGATTCCCGTGAAAATGGATAAGTAGCCCGCTGCTGCATTATAGACGGTATTCGGGAACTTGAAGGCGGAACCAGCGGCATTGTTCTTTTCAGCCAATGTCTCCTCAAACTGGCAGCCCATGCCCAAGGCGCCTTCGCTTGTTCCATCGACGATGCCGATATGGGTGGCATTTTCATCATTGATGGAAAGAGAAGCGTTCTTCAGGGCTTCGACGCCAGAGAAGGTCTCCAGTTGGGAGACGATATCCCATTTTCGATACACAGACATCGGAATTCCAACGAGGGCAAAATCATCCTTGGTCAGGGTGGAATGGATATCACTTGCATCGACTTTCTTATCTTCCTTGAAGGATTCGACATAGCTTTCAAATCCGTTTCCAAGCGGGGTGACGATACCAAATCCGGTGATGACCATGTCATCCTCGTTCTTCTTGATTTTCACATCGCCTTCCTTCGAAGAGAAGATGATGGAGGCATTGTTTCCGCCGAAAGCGAAGGAATTGTTCATGACATAGTCGACATGCTTCTTCTTGGCGACATTCGGAATGAAGTCGATGGCGCCGGCATTTTCCTTGAGCTTGACAAGATCCTCATCCGAGAATCCTAAGGTCGGAGGAAGAATGGATTCAGTGAGTGCCTTGATACAGAAGATGGCTTCGATCGAACCGGCTGCACCTAAGCAGTGACCGACCATGGCTTTTGTCGAAGAAACGGAAAGCTGATCGTTGTCGGCACCGAAGATAGTTCTGAGAGAGAGAAATTCCGCATAGTCGTTCTTGTGGGTTCCGGTTCCATGGGCATTGACATAGCCGATTTCCTTCTTGTCGATGCCGGAGGACTCAATCGCCCAATTGATGGCATTCATCTGCCCTTCGCCATCCTCTCTTGGCGCCGTGATATGGTGGGCATCGGTAGAGACTCCGCTCGAAAGGACTTCACAATACATATGGGCTTTTCTCTTCAGGGCATGCTCATAGGATTCGACAATTAAGATGCCGCTTCCTTCACCGAGGTTGATGCCCGTGGTGTGATTGAACGGCGAGCACTGCTCTGGATCCATGGCATGAAGAGCCAAGAATCCGGCGTAGGGAACACTGGCAAAGGCGTCGGTTCCGCCGCAGATGACTATATCCGCTTTGCCATCACGGATGAGATCACAGGCATAGGCAATGGACATCGTTCCGGCGGCACAGGCGTTGGCGATGGTAGTGACAAGTCCGCCGGCCTTCACGTATTTGGCAATCTGGCTTCCGATAGCCGACATCGGCATCTGGAGGATTTCCTCTGTTTTTTCACCCTTCGTGTAATAGTTTTCGATGGCATCGACACCAGCGACGCAGTTTCCGATGATGCAGCTGACTCTTTCTGGATTCTCAAAAGAGGAAAGATGGGCATCTTCCAGAGCTTCCTTTGCGGCATGGATGGCCAACTTGGTGGCTCTTCCTAAGTATAGTCCCTCTCCGATACCAGAGAGGTCTGTATGGACTTCGCTTGCCTTTTTGGCATAGCAGTCCTCCGTGGAAACCGAGGTGATATCCTTGATGCCAGAAACACCATTGATGGCATTCTTGAAGCATTCATCGACACTCTCACCGATGGAGGTGATCATACCAAGTCCCGTCACAACACAGCGATATTTGTTTTCAGTCATAGTCGAGTATTTCCTTTATTTTATCCGTTTGATGTTTTTAGTAGAAAAAAAGTGGCATGCGCCACTTTCATGTACGATGGTTTACTTCTTGTTGGCAATGATATAAGCAGCAATGGTATCAATGCTTCTGAAGTTCTCTTTGGCAACACCGGTCATGGAGACCTGGTATTTTTCATCGATGTGGGAGATGATTTCGATCGAATCGATGGAATCGAGTCCGATTTCCGTTCCTTCGAACAAAGGAGTGGAGAACTGCAATGCGCTCTCATCGACACCGAGATTCTCGACGATGAAATCCTTCAAATCCTGCTTGACTTCGTTTTCGTTCATGATTTTTTTCCTTTCATCAAGATACTTTTTCTTTATCAAATAGAAGTGTCTATAAATAAAGAGTCATGTGATGACGTTGCAATTGTATCACCCTTGAGGGAAATGAGCAAGTTTTCTATCCTAGGAATAGACAATTTTCTCTTTTTTTGTTTCACCAAATGCCCGATTTGTCGCGATTTTACCTTATAAGGTAATGAATATTCGGGAATAATTCGTAGCAGATAGCTGAAATCTCATCGATGGAGAGATCAAAATCATTCAGCGCCCATTTCTCGACCACACTGATCAGAGCAGAAAGCATCGCCTGGACCTGGTATTCTTCCTTTTTGTCATATTTCGAGTCCTCAAATGGAGGAAGATATTGTGTCAGAGAGGACAATCTTGCCCGGAAGATGAGACGGACGATTCTTTCGTTTTCCTTCACGGTCGAAAAAAGATAGTGATACCATTCCTCAGGCCGGCTTACGAGTTCCTTCTTGGAAAGGCGCTCGAAAAGAAGGTAGAAGACGCTCGTGGAAAAATCACGGAGAATCTCTTCCTTCGACTGATAGTTCCGGTAATAGGCTGAACGGGAGACACCGGCTTTTTCGACGATTTCCGTGACCGAGATGTCATTGAGATTCTTCTTCCCAAGAAGATAGACGAGGGCCTCCTGGATGGCATTCTTGGTCAGGCGGTTGATCTCATCGTTGGATAATTTCAGGTTCTGATTCTGTTTCATGCTCTTTTTTCCATGATGAGACAATAGCTTTTCTCTGTCTCTTCCATCTTGAGAATGGAAAATTCAGGGAGATAGAAATCGGCTTCCTCTTCACTCGAGAGAAGTTCTCTGGATAGATGGTCATTGAGTCCGTTGTGGCAAGAGGAAAGGCTTTTTCTTGATAGATCATGAAGGATGGCAAAACGTCCATGGGAAACAAGGACATCAAGGATTTTCTTTTTAAGTCCCTCCCTATCAATGAAATGAGGATAGCAATCAAAAAAGACAATGACATCATAGCCTTTCTCATCCGTCAGATAGAAATCTTCATGAAGGAATTTCACTTTTTCTTCCTCGCTGTTCTTCTCTTTGGCAAGACGAATCATATTTCCGGATAGATCCATGGCCAGGACCTGTCTTTGACTCTTATTATAGAGGTCAAGGGAGATGACTCCTTTTCCGCATCCGACATCCATCACCTTGTCATTCTTTTTGATTCCAATCTTTTCGATAAGGGAGAGAATCAAGGCATCATCTCTTTTGCTATGTGTTCCATAAGTCGGGGCAATCCGATCAAAAAATTGTTCAATTTCATTCATGGCTTGATTTTATCATATCTTCTTTCTTTTTTTGTCCGGGAATTTCAAGTATAGTATTCCCGATCGAGGAAACAAAATGAAAAAAGCTATCTTTTTTGACTTGGATGGGACATTGCTTCCCATGGATGAAAAGGAATTCACGAAAATCTATTTTTCTCTTCTCTGCAGGAAATTATCTCCTTATGGCTATGAACCAAAAACACTACTGAAAGCCATCGAGAATGGTCTATTTTCGATGATTCAGAATGATGGGAAAAACACGAATGAGGAAGTCTTCTGGAAGACGTTTAATTCTTTCTATGATTCGGACAAAAGAAAAGACAATGACCTCTTCCTTTCCTTCTATCGGAATGAATTTAGACAGTGCCAAGTCGCTACAAAGGAGAATCCCTATGTGAAGGAAATCATCTCTTATAGCCATGAAGTGGCTGAGCAGGTCATTTTATCGACCAACCCGATTTTTCCGAAAGAGGGACAAAAGACAAGGCTTTCCTTTCTTGGGCTTTCCTTGTCCGATTTCGATTTTGTGAGCGACTATTCGAATTCATCCTACTGCAAACCGAATCCGGAGTATTTCAAGGCCATCCTGGAACAGTTCCATCTGAAGCCAGAAGAGGTTCTTCTTTTTGGAAATGACTTCGAGGAAGATGGAAACTGTGCTTCCTCATTGGGAATCAAGGTCTATCTTATCGAGGGCTGTCTTCTTCATAAGGAGAAAGCCAAGAAGGAATATCCGATCATTCAACTGAAGGATGTCACGACGATCATCCGAAAGGAGTTCAGCCTATGAATTTTGATGAGATACTCAAAGGGAGATATTCTGTCCGGGATTTTTCAAAGAAGAAAGTCACAAAGGAGGAAATCATCGATGCGATTTCTCTTGCGTCCTATGCCCCCTCTGCCAAGAATCATCAGCCCTACAAGGTGATGGTCATCGAGAATGAAGAAATCCTGAAAATACTCAAAGAAAATATTCCTCTTTTCAATGCCGGAACGGTTCTTCTTTTCTACTCTGATGAGAAGGAAGCGTGGCATAACAAAAGAGAGGATGGAAAGACAAGCGGAGAAATCGATACGACCATTTTTGCGACAACCCTTATGTATGTTCTCTATGAAAAGAACATCGGCTCTTGCATGGTCAAGGCCTTCTCCTCAAAGGAAGTCGCCTCTCTTCTTTCCATGAAAGAGAATGAAATCCCTGTTCTTCTTATGCCGATTGGATATCCAAGCGATGATTCTGTTCCTCTTTCTGGATTCCATGATAAAAGAAAGAAACCATCCGAACTCATCGAATGGAAGTTGTAGAGAAAAAAGAAAGTCTATCTTGTATTTTCCATTCGAAGTGACTATACTTTTCATCGTATTACGGCGGGACTGCTTAGCAGTTGAGAGGGTTTACACCCGACGCTTCGAACCTGTTGGTCAAGACCAGTGTAGGGAGTAACAAAACGATCGATTGTTATTTTTTATATAGCCTTGTCTCAAGTAGGGATAAGGCTATTTTTATAGCCGGAAAGGTATCCTATGGAAAATACTTCGAATTCGAATCTGTCCAAAAGAGAGAAGTCCCAGAAGTCCATCTCCCAGATTGTCATCTCCGCGATGATGCTTGCTCTGGCTCTGGCCTTGGAAGGCATCAGCAAATGCATTCCTTTCTTCTCCTGGCCTCTTGGTGGTTCCATCTCCTTGACGATGGTTCCTCTGATTCTCTGTGCACTCTATTGTGGTCCTATTTATGGCACCATCATCGCCATGTGCTTTGGCGGAATCAACTTCCTTTTTGATGGCGTCATCTCCTGGACAGGAAATGTGACGGCTGTTCTTCTGTCTCTTCTCTTGGACTACATTATCGGCTTTGGTGTCTGTGGCTTGGCAAGTCTTTTCAGAAAGCCATTTTTCGAAAAGAAAAGCTGGTCTTTGATTGCCTCGGCTTCTCTTTGTGGCGTGGCAAGACTCATATCGAGCTTTTTGAGTGGTGTCATTGTCTTTACGAATGCCTTTGACTATTCCTCGACGTCCGGATTGGCGGTGGATTTCTCCTGGGCAGGCATCACCTATTCTCTTGGCTACAATGCCGGCTATATGCTTCCGAGCATCGCACTGGATATCTTGGTTCTCCTTGTCTTAGTCAAACCTCTCTTCCTTTCCCAGAAACTTCCCGTTGTCCGTTCTTTGAGCAAGGAGAGTATCTCTTCTGAAAAAGAAGTCAAGCTTCCAAGCTTCCAGACACTTCTTCCCTTCTATCTTGTCGCAGAATATGTTTTTGCCATTCTTTCCACCATCGTTCCTCTCTATCTCTCCTTTTTTGGCTATTTTGCCATCGCTCTGGCTGTCGGCTTCCTTGCCTATGAGATTGTCTATCTTGTCAAAGGAAACAAGACACTGACAAGTCAGGAGAAGATTCTTTGCTATTCCTATATTGCCTTGATTCTTCTTGGACTAGCCATCTCTCTGGCTGGTGTTCTTTCTCCTGTGAGTTATGGAAAAGACGCCTATACAGAGCATTTCAAGAAAGACTAGAATCTAAAAATCGAAACCATCACGACATGTGCCTGAATACACTTTTGGACACATGTTTTTTCTTTGTCCAGATATTGTTTTGCTCTCTGATTTCTCCTCTTGCTTTTTGTAGGAAAGAGGAATGGAAGAAATATATTGAAATGGATGATTTCTTTGTTTTATACATTTGTATAACTCTATATAATTCGATAATTCTTTTCTATTCTACAAATAATTTTATCCTATTGACTTATATATATATATATATATAATGAAAGTGTTGAAGGAAATTTGTAGAAAGTCCGTTGCATTATGGAAAAGAAGAATCTCAAGATTATTGCTTCCTGCTCTGCGACCATTTTTTCATTGTTCACCGTCTTTGTAGCTACCGCCGCATGGTTCACAGCCAGAAGGGCTGTCGACAATCAGGCGGACAATTTTCAGGTTGTCTGCAACAATGAGATTGTCGAAGAGATTTCGATCCATACTCTCGATGAGAATGCGATGGATAATCCTTATCTCTACAATGAGACACCGGTCGGCTATTACCGGTTTGACAATCCGAATACGAATGTTCTTTCCTTCCATCCGAATGAAACGACGACACCGATTGGAATCGGAAAATATTCCATCTTTGAAAATGAGAAGACCATGCTCTTTCTCTATAAGTTCAGAGAGGATATCAAGGATGAAATCTTCTCGAATCTGAAATTCATGGCCAAGAACCTCACCCTTCTGGATGATTCGATCCTGAAATATGATCAAAGCACGAATCAGCCCAAAACGCCTCTGAAGGCAAGTCAGAATCAGCTATCTTCCATCATTCAGTTCTCGGCTCTTCCTTTGACTTCCTTGCCGACTGATTCCTATGATTTTTCTTCCAGGAAGAGTGAAATCGTAGGAAAGGAGACATCCTTTGCCACCATCAATCCAGAGGATGCGAATACCCTTTCCGACTATGCTTCTTCCTTGACTCTTCTCTCCTCGAATGATGGGACGAAATACAAAGGCATCGCACTGATTCTCTCCTATCATGTGGATGCCTTGGAATATCTTTTCAACATCAACCTCGGAAATGATGTTCTGGATACGGAGGAAGAAATCAAGTTCGACAAAGTTGATTTCTCATTGATCCTATGAAAAAGAAACAGATTATTTTGATTGGCTCCCTATTAGTCGGGACCTTGATCGCAGGGGTGGCTATTTCCTTATCCTGGTTCGATACAAGAACGGATCTCAACCCGGATGAAATCTACGGCAGTTCCGAAACCGCCTATTTTGCCTATGGAAAAGGAACGGCGGATGAACCCTATGGCATAACCAATCCCCGTCATCTCTACAATCTCGCCTGGCTTCAGTACATGGGAAAGTTCAATAAGGATACCGATGGGGATGGCGTGATCAATCCCTTCTATTTCGAACTGGGAAGCGATATTGATATGAGCAAGTTCTCCGGTGCTCTTCCTCCCATCGGAACGGTGGAGAATCCTTTCGTGGGTGTTTTCAATGGGAATGAAAAGACCATCAGCAATCTCACCATCAGCAGTGAAAACAGTGATCTGACAAAGAAGCCGTATGTTGTCTCCTCATCTTTCAGTTCTCCAAATATCATCGGCATGTTTGGCGTGGTTGGTGAGATCGAAGGAACATACTATGCTCTGAGCTATGATTCAAGTGTTCTTTCCATCAAGGATTTCCAGCTAGAGAATGCGACGATCAAGACAGGAAATGCCAATGCCCTGATTGGCATTGTGGCGGGGTATGTAAATGGCTCCATATCGGATGTGACGTTGGTTACACCGAAAATGGAATTCAGCAAGAATACGAAGAATCTTTCATTCTACAATAAGAAGTTCACCAATGTCTCCAACTATTCTGTGGCCGGATATTGCGAAGAGGAATACGAAAAGACAATCACTTCCACAGTCACGACATTGAAGAACAAGGTCGAGGATCCTGTTCAGTTCACCAAGGAGGAAGCTGGAGATGGACAAGGCTGGGGTGGAAGCAT
>CAVCCX010000043.1:0-15538 GCA_963600815.1 Bacteroides uniformis
ATTATCCGGCATAACTCACGTCATATCAATCACGTGAGGTCACTATATATTGTCTGAATTGATTTACAAATTCATTGTTTTATCTAAAAGCAATTCGATAGAATGGATGTTTTTGTCTAGAGAAATTGCACCCCATCTTGGATTCCACTATAATGGATTTCGTCTTAGGAAACCTCATATGAAGAAAATCATCTCCTCATTTCTTTATCTGCTCATCCTGTTTTCGAGCGTTTTCAGCGCCTTTTTTATTGGATCGTATCAGACGAAAATCGTCGAGAATGGACTCGTCGGCAAAGAGCAGGAAAAAAGTGAAATCGTCACGAAGTACAATGGAGACTGGGAATTCTACTATAATACCCTTCTTGTTCAGGACGATGTGGATCTTTCTTTTAAGAAGCCCGATTCTTATATTTCAATTTCTTCTTCCTGGGCGAATCTTTCCTGTGATGGAGAAAGATTGTCGAAGAATGGCTATGGAAGCTATCGCATGATGATTGACAATCTTGTCGAGAAGGATATTGTCCGTTTTGTGAAGACACCGACGAACGTGTCTATGAATATCTATGCGAACAGGAAGCTCATCGCATCTTCTGGAAAGGTCGGAAGAACTTATGAGGAAAATGAAATCAGCCCTCATTATGGCTATATTGATGAATACGCATTGGAGAAGAAAGAGAAAGTCGAAATCATCATCGAGGTCGGATACAACAGTTTCGGCGGACTGAATTTCATTCCGAGCTTCACCATTGCGAATTATCGGGATATCACCATCGAACTCTATAAGTACATCAGCTTTGCGATTCTGATCCTGCTTATTTCTTTATGTGTGATCGAATTTGTCTCCATGATGAAAATCTATGATTCCACTATCTATACCTTCTATTCCATCGTTTCTCTGCTTCTCCTCTTTGTGACGACACCCTTGTTCAACAACGTTCTTTCCACCTATAATTTCTTTATCCTTCCATTCATACGAAGCAGTCTGAATTTCATTTTTTATGGTCTCTTTCTTCTTTCCATGTATTTTTTCCTAAGGTATACCTATAAGGAAAAAATGAAATGGAAGGAACTGATTCTTCATTTCCTCCTCATCGCCCTCTGCTCAGGAATCTATATGGCTCTTTGTGCTAGAAACCTCAATTGGATTCCCTTCCTTGTCCTGACAGGCATTTATCTTCTGCTTTTCTTCCTCTTCACCTATTTCCGCAAACCGAAGAATGAATTCAATGCAACGTTCTATCATACAAAGATCATCATCTATGTGATGATGACAATTGAACTCATCATCCATTTCGAATCATTCCAATCTCTCAGAATCAGTTCCTATCGAGCGACTATCGTCGGCTTCGTCTGCATCCTTTTGACTTATCTTCTCATCTACGTCTTATTCATTGTCAGAACCTATCATCAGGCAATCCATGGATTTGAGCTTAAAGTGGCAAACCAGAATATGGAAGCTGTCCTCCTGAAAAATCAGATCAAACCGCATTTTGTCTTCAATGTCCTTAACATCATCAAGGCCTTGTACCACCAGGACGTTTCACAGGGCGATCAGGCTTTGGAATTGTTCTCCAAGCATCTGAGGTACAATGTAAACACCTGCAAGACGAACCTGATCGACTTCAGCAAGGAACTGGAAAACATCTACAATCTCGCCGAACTCGAAAACCTCATCAAAAAGGATTCCTTCCAGATCATCTACAATATCGATTATACCGACTTCCTTGTTCCGATTCTCTCACTGGAGCCATTCATCGAAAATTCAATCAAGTACAGTGGCGTGAACAAGAAAGAGGATGGCTATATCGAAATTTCGAGCTACCTTGAAGAAGACATCATCATCGAGATTTCGGATAACGGCGTCGGATTCGACCAGACGAAGGTTGGCAAGAATTCAAACGGCATCAAAAATGCAATCGAAAGATTCCGCATACTTCTTCAGGCAGAGGTTGAAATCAATAGCCGAATCAATGTCGGCACGAATGTGAAAATAAGAATTCCACGAGGTGAACAAGATGAAGATAATCATAGTTGACGATGATATCATGACATTGCAGTCCTTATTGAACGATCTGATCGATGTGAATGACATCGAATTCAAATTCTTCAAAGACAAAAAGGAAGCCATCCTGGATTATGTGAAGGAGAACAAGATCGATAAGGCCCTTCTTGATATCAATATGCCCTCCATCAGCGGAATCGAATTGGCAAGGGAACTGATCGCAATCGATGAGAATTTCAAGATTGCCTTCCTTACAGGACTGACCATCACCAAAGAGGAAATCGATCCTATCATTCAAAACAATGTCATCGGCATCATCTACAAACCCTATAATGCGGATGATCTGAATCATTACCTGAAATTCCTTCGGAACAGCACGGAGGTTCTGGAAGTGAAGATGTTCAATTCCTTTGACTGCTATATCGACGGAAAAGTCATCACCTTCTCCAGCAGGAAATCGAAGGAACTGTTCGCCTTGCTTCTTGCCTATAATGGGAAAACACTCGAGATGTACGATGCCATTTCCCAATTGTGGCCCAATCATGATATCGATAAGGCGAAAATCCTTTATCGTGATGCGGTTTGGAGACTGAGAAAGACCTTGGATGAATGCTCACTGAAATGCGTCACCTTCTCTCGAGGCAGCCTCTGTTTGGAGACAACGAATATTCATTGTGATTATTATGACTACCTGAAAGGAAAGAATGATCTCTACAATGGCTCATTCTGCAAATCCTATGAATTTGCAAAAGACTACATCACCTATCTCGACCGTCTTCGGGAAGAGAGAAGAAAGGATGATTGCAAGAGAATCTATTCTCTTTTATGATCGTCTGTTCTGAATCAAATTTAGCATGGTATTGTGTTAAATTTGATTCATTTTTTGACCAAGAAAATCAGTTTTTTATCTGAGAGATGTGGGAATGGTGTCGACTCGGACAAGAAACTTGGAGAGGTTTGCACTTTTATAGAAACATAATGTTACGATAAATTTAACTGATTCGGAGGCATTGGTGTTTGACATCATAAAAAACAATCAAGGAATCAAGAAAGCTCAAATAGCTACAATGATTGGAAAATCAGAAATGACGGTTCTGCGTGTCATCAAAAAATGAGTAGCCGAAAAAAAGATTCATCGTGTCGGATCAAATAAGACTGGTTTTTGGGAAGTTCTTTGATGATTTTGCTGAATGCATGTATCGGGATTGAAATAAAGAAGAGATAACAAAATGGCATCCTTTTTCAAGTCAAAACAGAAAAATGCTTGTCAAGAGATGCTATAAAATCAAAATGATATTTTAGAATAATTCTTCATTGATGGAATCGATATCCAATGGCAAATCGAAGTCGCCATATGTCTCATTATCGAAATTCCATGGCAACGTAGAACCATTGTAGTCTCCGGTTTCTTCCGGTGGGATTTCTCCGGCAAGATAGGTTGCCAAGGATGTGATGTTGTCTTCCCAGATTCCCTGCCCTTTTCCTTCAAGGAGAATGACATCTTTTTTGGACTTGATGTTTGTTACAATCTTTTTATATTTCCTGCATTTGAAGTCATATCCTTCGCCAAAATCGTAGCAGAATTCGAATACGTCGGATAAATCGAAAAGATGGAAGTACCTGAGTTCCATGTCTCCGGTATCGGAGATGCCACCGCACGGGGCGAGATCAGAATAGCAGACATCCTTCTTTTTGTCATCGATGGCATAAAGGTGTTCGAATCGTGCTCCGATGACAATCTGGAAACTGTTGGCTAAGTCATAAAGACCAATATCTTCCCTGACAAGGAGGATTCGATAGAATTTGCCTCTTTCAGCATATTTGAAATCCATCCTGATTTTTACGTAATTCATATCATCCGCTCCTTTCCTGTTGAGACAACTATACCATAGATAGAGGGTAGATTGTGAGAATATTATTTGTCTATGTGGTATTGGATGATTCTTTTTATCTCATCGACGGAAAGATCACATCCATTGATGACCCATTGGAAGACAATTTCAGATATTCCAGCATAGAGAAATGCAAGCTGATAAAGTTCGAATTTGTTTTCTTTATCGACAACCTTATATTGCTCCATGTGTTTTCGGAAATTGTCTTTTGAAGCCGTTTCCATCTTTAGCCTATTCGTCTTGTACACTGCCTGAATCAATTTTGAATTTTCTTCATTGAATTTCAAAATCGATAAAATAAAATCATCAAGCGATTTGACTTTCTTTTGATTTTCATTGCCTTTCTTCGCAAGTTCATTGTAGAAATCGTCATATAAATTCGATAGGTTCGGATAATGATGATAAAGAGTATGCTTGGAAATATGCAGTTCGTCGCAGATGATTTGGTTATAGAGTTCGTTCTCTTCATGAGAGGAGAGAAACTCGATGGCAAACTGAATGATTCGTTCTCGAGTGTTTTCAAATCTTTTATCCATTTTATCGAAACTAATGCACTTTTTAGGGCAAAAAGGTGCACCATCTCCTTTCATAGTGCTTCTATAATAGTAGCAAGAAAGGAAAAAATCAAATATGAATCAAAAGTATATTCGAAGACTTTTATCTCTGCCAATGGTCATGTTATTAACTTCCGGTACCACAAAGAATTTTGTGACACCATTTTCGTATATCAAGCATGCAAATATCACTTGCAAGGAACAACTGGTCGGATATTCTTCCCGGTCTATCTCAACTTTGTCGAATGTGAAGAAGGATACTGTTGCAACTCTGACATTTAATTATGAAGTTTATGAGATGAATAAACCGACTGAGTTGCTTACAACCTATCATCCGAGCTATGTTCTTCTTTATCAGGCGGATATCTATGTGAATAATAAAGTCAAATATAAGGGCGGAATGTTCAACTGGTTTGATGGCGAGCATGCTGGATTCTTGAAGAATATTTCGATTTCTGCGACTTTTTCAGGAACAAAGAACCAGACACATCATTACTGCACACCGAGTATCGATTCTTCTAGTGGGAACTATTCTCTAAGAATTATGAGAGGAGTTTATCCCGAAGATGATCTTTATACGCAAGACTCGAAATCAGCAAACAAACAAACGGACGATAATAGCGTTACAGATGGTTTGGTTAATAGCAATTTGGATACATTTACAGACACTGTAGGAATTATGTCAAATTCTTATTATTACAATTTGTCTTATATGGACACTCATATTACTGAGTTTCTGAACAAATATGATAGCCGTATCTTGGCGATGGTATCTTCATCTGAAAACGTTGAATCGGATAAAATAACATTCAATCAGAAATTTGAATACAATCAGAAATTGGCAGTCAGTCCTTCTGAATATGGTACAGGATATACTTATAAAGTAACCCATGATGAAAAAGGAATTTATTCTGGACCTGCAAAGTATGAAGATAGTAAGGATATTGATGACTCAAAGCCATTCAATTTCACATTCTATGGTACATTCGGTGTTGAATGCCCTCAGAAGCCTTCTTCTATTTTGATTGAACTGGGTCTTGATACCTACCATGGTTCTCATGTCAACTTGGATACGTTTGAATCCACAGCGAGCGATTCCTTCACTATCTCACTATGATCGAAATCAAAAACTTAAGGAAATCGTTTGGCAAAAGGGTCTTGTTTTCGATTGATGAACTGCGACTTCCGGATACAGGCTTGATTGTCTTAAAAGGTGAGAATGGATGCGGAAAGACGACGCTTTTCAACATTCTTTCTTTGATGGACAATCAATTTGATGGAACTTTGGAAATCGATGGGGTCGACTTCAAGAAGAAATCGGATAAGGAAAGAAGTCTATTTCGCTCAAAAAATATTTCATATGTCTTCCAAAAAAACAATCTTCTTTCCTTTCTTGATTCCGATGATAATGAATTCGTTTTTGAAAATAAGAAAGTACATAAGAGACTGAATAAGATTTCTCAGTTTTCTCAGGGGCAACAGGAATTGATTGCCCTTCGACGGTCCCTCAATCGAAAAGCAAAGATTTATTTTTTGGATGAGGTTCTTTCTTCCTTGGATGAAACAAACCGTATGAGGGTCAAGGAAAAGATTGCGGAATTGTCCAAGAAGAGTCTTGTCCTTCTTGTGTCCCATGACGTCATCGTTGAGGAAATGGCATCGGCGGTCTATGAAATGAAGAATGGGATGCTTCTTGAGAAGAAAAAGGAAATAAAGGATGAAGCTCCAGAATTCTGTGAACAGAGTTCCTTGCCTGACTATGCCTTTTTGAGAAAGAAATCCAGCCTTTCTTTTTTAGGCTTGCATCTGCTGAATTTCATGAGTAGCATCATCTTGCTTGGAATGGTTTTTCTCGGCATAACCGCTGTAAGGGATGATTCGCTCTTCCTGTTGGCCTCTTCTTTTGATGATGACAAGCCGATTTGCTTATCATCGAATCGCAACATCGATTCAGATGAGCTTTTGAAGAAATTCGATTCCTTTACGTATCTTTCTTATAGTGCCGCTTATCCTCTTGGTATTTCAGATAAGGTAGCAGATGATAAAAAAATACATTGCCGACAAGAGACGATCCAGGACTATGACAAACTGAATTATACATCTGGTGATTACTTCAATCTAGGGTTCAAAATCAAAATCCCTCTTCAATTCGATGAAAGTGTCCCCCGTGGTATTTTTCTGATAAATCCAAATACGCTTGATGAATATAAAAATGAGCATGCCTGGATTCAATTGACGAATTTTTGGGATACAAAAAAATATACATGCCGGGAGATGATGAATGACAATGTTAGAAATTCCTTTTTGAGTTTGATTGATGAAACATATTATAAAACGGAGTATAAGGAAGATGTTCCGTTTGATGTTCAGGATGATGTTTTTTATTCCTCGTCGGAGGATTTTGAAAGCGACAACATCCAGCATTTTGAGGTTCAATATCCAAATGATTCATTTCAGCCGGATTTCAATGTCCTTTTTCCTTCAGGCTCGAAATGCATCTATGATAAGAAACTGCAGTCTCCACGATCAGAGATTCTTGTGAGTGATACCACCCTTCAAAGAATCAAGAAGACCTATCGGAATCATCAGAGCGTTCTTTTTATCACGAAATCCCATCATTTTCAGATTGCTTCCTTTTTCTATTTCAATAAATTTAGTGTCAAAACGTATGGCACTGAAATAAAAGGAATTGAACGATACAATCATATCAATGCAAGTTGCATTCCATTGGGTGATTATACTTATTCTTTTTTGGCTGCCTCAAGTTTTATTCTATATCTTCTGCTTGAGACAGGCTTGTTTTATTATGTCATCTATGTAAGCAGGAAAGACATCCATGTCCTCTATGGCATGGGATATAGCAAAAATGAGATTCATGACCTGTTTTTCTCTCCATTCCTGATATCGATGCTTCTTTCTCTTCCTTTTGGAGCTCTTTTCTCCTTCATCGTATCTTGGGTCGGCCAAGCCGGTTTCATGTCTTCCTTCCTTTTTTCTTCTCCGGCACCGCTCATTTTATTTATACTGGAATATTTCCTTGATCATCTGATTTTCAGGAGCGTATTGAAAAATGAAAAGTAAATTCTTCTTGGATATGCTGAAGAAGGAAAAGCATCTTCTCCTCTTTCATGTCATTCTTTACCTTTTGGTCCAACTGTATTTCACATTCAGCTTTTATGATTTGAACCGATTCCATGCTTTTTATGGATCCAATTATGAAAAGATGACGAGCAGGGAATCGAGCATCTTTTATATACTGGGCTTAACGGGTGTGACAAGACAATCCTATGTTCTCCCATTCTTTGTATTCGTCATTCTTCTTGTTCTCTTTTTGGCACTCTTTTCCTATATCTCATCTCAATTGGAACTCAACAATGTCTTCTTGATGAAAATCAAAGGCGATCAGAAGATTCAGAAAAGACACTTCCTTTTCCAGGGAATCATCAATTTCTCTTCCTTTCTTATTTCCATCGGTCTTTATGCCTTGACTCTCTTTGCGATCGATGTTTCCTTTTCCTTTCAGATACCTCTTTTCCCATTTGATATCCGTACAATCTATTTTGATGTTGCATTCTATCTTCTTTCCCTCCTTTTCTTTTTTCTCATCAATCGCAAGATGACCTCAGACAAAAAGATGCTTTCATTTCTTCGGGAGGAATACTGATGGTTCAACTGAACAATATACAAAAAAGATATCCAACGAAAGTCATATTCCCTGTTCCTCTGAATCTGACATTCGAAGATTATGGATTCTATCTTCTCAAAGGGGAGAATGGGTGTGGAAAAACAACCCTTCTTTATATCCTTGCCCTATTGGACGGAGAATATGAAGGAAACTATCTTTTGGATGGAAAAGATGTGAAGAAACTAGAAAAAAAGGAAAGAGAAAAATTGCGAATTGAGAAAACATCTTTCCTATTCCCGAGAGGAAATCTCATTCCGTTTCTTTCCGTCGGTGAGAATCGAAGACTGCTTTCTGCTGGAAAAGAAAACTATGATCATCTCCAGGATGAAAGTTGTGTGAAAATGCTCTCGGGTGGTGAGGAAATCCTTCTTGCATTATCCAATGAATTTGGCAAGGACAAGGAAATCTATCTCTTTGATGAAATCACATCGTGTCTCAGTGATGAACATCTGAAGGAAGTGATGGACATCATCTATGAAAAAGCGAAGACACACCTCATCATCATGGCGAGCCATGATACCAGAATCAAGGAAGATGAGAAGACGATTCGTCTCTGAATTCTGACGTCGAATAGGATAGGCGACCTAGGAAGAGAAAATTCTTATGTCAATGAGGCACTTTCTTTTCCTAAAATTCAGTTGTCTATCGGAAATAATTGTCTTAGTCTTTTAATAACTTCGTAATATTCGTTTTTGCTGATTTGATTGTTCCTAACAGTGCAAGAAGAAGACTGATGGAAAGAAGGATGCCTAGGATAAGAAGAATCATTCTGAATTTGACGCTCAGAAGAGGAAGCGAAACCTTGGCATTGTAAATCCAGAAGGCGATGGATGAGATAAAAAGCGTCAGAGTAAAGACGATGAATAAAAGCATGGCTGCTTTGATTAGCAAGGTCATGAATAGGCTTTTAGAAGAGCAACCCATGGAAAGCAGGACTCCATAGCTATATCTTTCTTTTTCGATGTTGGATAGGAAAAGCAATAGAAGCGATAAAATGGAAAGAATAAGGAAAAACAGGATTACGTAGTAGAAGAGGGGTGCCATCTCCGTGTCGATGATGATGGTCAATATTTCTCTTCCTGCAAAGAGTGAGATGATGTTGGCATGATACTTTCCGTTTTCGGATCTCATTTCCAGCGAACGCAGCTTCTTCAATGCTTCCTTATAGCTTTGGTATTCGAAGACATAATAGAGAAGATTCGGTTCTTCGTTTTCTGGTTCTTCATCATCGCCGGGATCGAATGGCACATATTGCTGATGAAAGCCAGGTGCGACATAGAAAAACTGAGCATAAGAACTGTCTTGGGCAAGTTTCACTCTCTCATCGAGTTCGATTGTCTCGTCATTCATCTTTGAAAGTATTGCGGAATCCTTGGTCGTATAGATGTTCGTGATGGTATATCCGAAAATCTCTTTTCCAATCAGTTCATTGACATCATCCTTCTTGAATCCATTTGTTTCGGAACCATATTTCGATAAGGTGTCAGCATAGAAACTGCTGATGGCAATTTCATCATATGTTTGTGGAAAATGAGCTTTCGGGTTGCTTTTCAGTCGGGAATCCATTTTAAAATTCGGATCATCTTCATTGAATATTTCCATGAAATAGTTGGAATAATTGCCATAGAAGCAAAACCACAAGGAAGGGATATTATAATAGGAGGATTCGTATTTGTCATCGACAAGGTAGTTCCATGCCGTCAGACCGCTTTTGAATACATCATGGGCATTCATTTCGGAAAGAATCTTTTTCTGTTCATCAAGCAGAACAAGATTTTTTTCAGATTCATCATCTTCGCTTTGATCTTTATTGGCAAAATTCAAATAGAATATAGCTAACTTCTGATCGATTTCATTCTGTGCTTTTAGATAGACTTCGTTTCGATCGATGTTTTTGATCGTATAGAAACACGCCAGGCAAGACAGGGAGATGATGGTGATAAAAAGACTGAGGAACAATTTGATCTTTGAGGCAAATAGATTCGTCCTTGCCAAAGCAAAAGAGGAAGATAGAGATATCTCACTATTTCGTTTTCGGATTGTCTTTTTTATAGGCTTTGTGTCAATCTTGCCTTGGCAAGATTGCTTTCCATCTTTGAGCGTGAGGATGTCTTTTGGGCTTTCGATTGAAGAGAAATCCTCCAAGGAATGCGTGACGACGATGACCAGCATTGTTTTTGAAAGTTCATTCAGAATCGTGGCGATTCGATCAGCATTCTCCTTATCAAGAGAGGATGTCGGTTCATCAAGGAAGAGTATTTTTCCTTTCTTGATGATGGATCTTGCAATGGCAAGACGCTGCTTTTGGCCAAGAGATAACTGATTTGGTCTTTTTTTCAGAAAATCTTCAAGGTTTTCATTTCCATCGGGAAGATGAACCTTCTCAAGCAGATTCCTGCATTTTTCGATGTCGAATTTTTCTCTTGCCAAGTCAAAAGCGATACGGAGGTTTTCTTTTATGGTGAGGGATTCGATGAGATTGATGCTCTGAAAGACAATCGATGAGATTTCGTTTCGGTAATTGATTCGATTCCTGTCATCGATTTTCTGATCGTCATAGACAAAATAGCCTTCATATTGACGATCGATTCCGGAAAGTATGCCAAGCAGTGTGGATTTTCCTGCTCCGCTTGGTCCGACGATCAGGTAGAATCCTGTGTCGTCAAATTGATAAGTAAAATCTTTGAGGGAATCTTCTTTATTACCCTTGTATTTCTTGGAAATATTATAAGTTGTTAGCATGATATTATGTTGTTGTATTCTTTTAATGCGCCTTTCTTGTCTTTATATTCTAAATTATCCGCATAAGTGATGACTCTTTGATTCAGATAATCATATGAAACGGTAATGGATGTTGCAAACCAATTGGTGTTTATATTGACATAGGCAGTCTTATATGGACTTACTGTGATTGTCTCTAAATCGCTTAGATTCTTCCATTCCTTTGCGTCATTGAAATAACACATCTTTTTGTTATAACTTACTTTTCTTACATGTGAAGTCGTGTTTGTAATTCCAATCACCCAACTGGACCCGTTTCTGCTTTTCACATTGAGGACTAGGTTTTCAAATGTGTCATGATCCTGATAGGATGTCACAAAACTGTTGAGGTAAGCAAAAATGGTTCCTGTGATTTTTGTTCTGCTGTTTTTTTCATCATTTCCTGCAGTATGAATTCCACAGACATAGGTTCCAGAAGAGACTGTGACAAATATCGGGGATCCGCTTTGGCCATGATTTGTATCCATATCGTAGAAATATCGATATTCATTATTTTCATTTGTCGTCCTGCCTTGTGTTTTCCATAGAGTTCCTTTGGGTTTGTCGCCAGGATATCCCCAACTATAAAGTGAGTGATTCTTTTCATGCCAATTGGATGTTTTCCCATACCATCCTATTGCATTTCCAATGGAACGATCTAGGACGATGGCACTCCAATCGTGGTCATTGTTTGGGTTTTCGTAGTAAGAATATTCCAAGTGGATGACATTTGCTTCGACGTAATATCTGTAGGATGATTTTTGATCGAGATCGCTTGAAGAATCGCATCCAAAATAGAGCTCAATCCTGTCCGGGAATCGTGGATTGTCGATGCCAGCGTCATAATTTCCGGAATCTTTCACATCTTGATAGCAGCAGTGGCCCGCAGTCACGGCGAGATTCGGCCCCTCAAGAAACGCCGTTCCGTAACTTCGAATCGTCTGATATTTCTTCGTTGCATTGTTATATACTTTTTCGTAATATGCAATTAATTTTGCCGTTGGCAGATAAGGATTTGTTTTCGCATTGGTGATTTGCGTTCTTTCATCTGGTGAGAAGACAGTTGCTGGACTGATTGCATTGTTTTCTTTGTAATCTGATATTTCATTTGCTGTCGAGACTCGATTTCGGTTGGAATAATTGTTTTCATCGAAGATTTCATAGTTTGTCATTTTGGATGAGAGGTCATAAGTGACAAAGTTCACATTCTCGATAGAATCATCGATGGATGATTGATTTGCTTTCTTGGCTGTTGAGGTTCCTTTTTGGATTTTCTCTGAATTAAAGGAAACTCGGTTTTGTTTATAAAAATTGGATATTGAATCGAGTTGGCTTATTGAGGTGAAAGAAAGCAAAGAAATGATCAAATATATAGCTTTCATATGTTGACTCCTTATACGATGTAAAACAAAAAATCGTCAAATGTCGATTTTAAACATATATATTCATAGTGATCATATCCGACAAGAGAATATATGGGAGCGATTGAATCCTGATTATAATCATAGAATGTGGTGTCGACAAGGAATTCGCAATGAATATCCGGATTCCTTTGCTTGAGTCCTTCTATTTTGGATTCATCATTGACGATATAACCAAGAAGCATTCCTTTTGTGTGGTCCATTTTTGTGAACAGCATCTGATAATTGTTTCCCAAAAAGGAGAAGCTCTCTGGAATTGCTGCGGCCCAAAAAGTTTCACCGGATTCTTTTTCATAGGAATTGTCTTTTTCCTCTGCGTTTGATGTAGAAATCTTAGAATTGAATTTCAGACTCGAAAAGCAGGCGACAAAGACAGCCATGGCTGTTCCAAGAAGACCGCCGATGATATAGATTGGTTTTCTTGTTTTCGTATTGCTCTGGAAAAAAGAAGATCTTTCCTCTTCGATTCTTTCTTTGATGTCTGAATATTGTGCACCGAATGAGAAATAGCTTTCTTTCTTTTCTTTCTGTTTCTTGAACATTCTATAGGACCTCCTTGATTTTCTTGAGTATTCGATTCCATTTTGTCCGAATCGTATTTGGATTCATATTCATTCTTTTTCCGACCTGAGCACTCGTCATGTTCTCTATGGCATATAAATTGAAAATTCTCTTTTCTTCATCATTGAGCAAGGTCATGATCTTTTCGATGATGAGCTTCGCTTCAATCTCATTGCTCATATCCTCTGTCATGAAAGAGTCTGAATAGTCTTCGAGCGAGACGAAGCGCTGATGGCGGTGGAACTCATTGATGGCCGTGTTCTTGGCAACGGAGATCAGAAAATATTTCACATCCCGAACATTTCCACGGTTTTGATAGAGCTTGAAGAACGAGTCGTTGATGATATCCTTGATGTTTGAGGATGGAAGATCATAGGAAGACAATATAAAACCGAGGAGTCCTGAATACGTGGAATAGAGGACTTCGAAGAGAGCGTCGATCTTGCTTTGTGGTGTGGTCTTCTGGATGGAATTCAGTTTTTTGGTGAGTTTGTCTGGCATTCATTCCTCCATACAATAAGACAATCCAAGGGTGCTGTCTGTTTCATTTTTTTTCGATCGGATGGGAAGAAAAATAAAGTGTCCTTCTATTTTATGAAATGTTTTGTGTCTTGTGTCATTTTTTTATATAATGTTGTCAAGAAAACAAGAAATCATTTCTTCGTGCATATTTCGATATTCTATGATCGTTCAGACTTAGGAAAGGAGCTAAGATCATGAAAATCAAAAAAGCGTTGCCCGTCATTCTATTATGCTCGTCTCTTCTGGTCAGCTGTTCGAAGGATACTCAGCAAAAGACAACAGATGAGACAAAGGAAAAACTGTTGGAATTCAACGGATCCTTTTATGATGAGAAGAAGCTTCTGACATCCGAGGAAAGTGCCTTTGATTATCTTTTGGAAGCACTGAAGATGTCTGGTAAAAGCATGATCAGCTCGACATTGACCACCATCGCCATGAAGGGATTCAATTTCCTTCTGAGTGAGATGGGATATGATACAAGATCGATCGAAGAACAGAAACTGGATCAAATATCGAATCAACTCGAAGTTCTTCAGAAGACCGTCAGCGATGGAATCGAGAAGATTCAGAGACAGCAGATTCAGATTCGAAACCAGACATTGATGAATGATATCTTGCGAGAACTCAGTGAAGTGAGCGGTCCTGTCTGTGATTCCTTTGTCGTCCTAGGGGATATTTCCAAGAAGGAGATCGATGGCACTTCCACAGAAGAGGAACTGAACCGGCAGAAAGTGACCCTGGCGAAGAATATTAGCGATTTCAAGTTCACCACGCTGACTGGAAATTCCATCTGGTATTCGACGAACATTCTTGCCAACTCTATCCTGACGCCCTCCCAGTCTGTTCCTTCCATCACTCTATGGACGCTCTATGATGATACATTCGGTGCTCTGGAATCCTGGGAATACATGATGGTCAAGCCTCGCAGCCAATTCATCAGCTATATGGCCTTTTTGGTCAATGGCATGGCTGAGTTATCCAAGATTGCCGCAAATTATCAGCTCAGCCTTCTTCCAGAAGGGGATTCGAATCGAAAGGGCATCGAAAATGGTGTCCAGACGATGGTGAACAATGTCAATCTCGTCAACGAGAAATTCCAGGATGAACTCAAGAGACTCGATGAAATCAAGGATGAACATGACAACCAGCACATCATGGTCCATCGTGATCGAACAATCGACGATTCTGGAAACATCGTCATAACCGAGGGAACCAAGCTTTCCACCAGACTTTTCCCCATCAGCACCGGAAACACGGACTACAACTACGTTGGCTATACCCACAACAATGGCGGACGATATGTTCCCAATACAGCTTCCTCGGGAGGACGATATGAAGACTATGTCTATCTTCTCAATTCCTCTTCCCAGTATGAGACCTATGAGATGATTTTCTATGAATATCGTCAATACAATTCTTCCTTGGGAAATGACAACTACACCGATTTCACCATCAAGGATTATCTTGCCACCATCGGTTTCACCACCGGGGAAAAGGAGAACTTCCTGAAGACGGAAGGTTTCTTTATCGGAGCTTCTTTCCTTGCTGACTACAAAGGCTTTGTCCCTCCTTTGGATAACACCTATTCACTCTATGCCCTTTTTGATGATTTCACAACGCATAGCATGAATATGAACCGTTATTCATCCGTCTTATATCATCAATCTGGATGGGATGATGGAACCTATACGAAATCACTCAAGCTTGCACATTGGTATCTTGCCTTCCTCGATGTCGATCAGATCACCCTGAAAGGGGATGTCGAGGAAACCGTTGTCACAAAAATCAGCGATTCGAAAAATGGAGGGACCGTCTGGAATCTTCTCTTCAAGGGAACGAAGACATGGGACAATGATCCAGAGAATAAGGCTAGATTGAGCGAAGAACACCGCTAGTCCATAAGAATGCCGCACTCTATCTGATAGGGGTGCGGTTTTCGGTTACCTAGGCTTTCGATTGAGCATCAGTGAAAGGTGTCATGCATTCGCTTTGCTTCCCGAACTTTTACCCCAAGAAAGGAAATTTTCGAAGAAATCTTCATCTTTTTCCAAAAAAATCTCCTTTTGCAAGGCAATATATAAGTGAAGGAGGCATTTCCTATGGGATTATCAGAGGAAGAGAAAAGAAAGAAGGTCGAACAG
>CAVCCX010000044.1:0-7097 GCA_963600815.1 Bacteroides uniformis
TTTTCATATTTCTTTTGAAAAATAGTCTAACTATCTCTCTTCTGGAATGCTAAAATAGGAAGACGAAACAAATGGATAACTTAGCCAATGGAAGGCGGCTTTGTTTCACTCTCAGACCATTAAACTGGGGGACTATTCATTTAACTCATGTAACCTTAACCTATCTTACCGAGTTAGATGGAATCCCTATTACTACTAAAAGGGGTCCATTTTTTTCGAAGAAGAATCCGTTTCATACGAAAGGGGGTAAATTTCACGTATGAAAAAGACTTCGTTGATGTTAGGTTTAGTCGGTTTGGTTTCGATTGCCGGTGGTTTGACAAGCTGCAGCTCCAGTGAAGCTGAAATTGCGGTTGTCACCGATGTCGGTCTTTTGAAGGATGGCGGTTTCAACGAAGGAACCTACAATGGTGCCGTTGAATATGCCAAGGCCCACAGCAAGACCTATCAGTATTATCAGCCAGCCAATGGTTCGAATGCGACCGACAACGATCGTATTGCTGCCATGGAAGCGGCCATCAAGAACAAGGCCAAAGTCATCGTCGCTCCTGGTTACCTTCAGGCTGCTGCCATGACCAAAGTCGCTTCGGAAAACAAGGATGTCAAATTCATCTTCGTCGATGGATGGGCATTGAGCGATGCAAGTGACAATGTTCTGACCAACGTCACAGCCATCACCTATAAGGAACAGGAATCCGGATATCTTGCCGGATATGCTGCTGTCAAGGAAGGCTACACCAAATTGGGCGGATGCTTCGGCGGTGGCGGATCCAATCCTGCCTGCAACCGCTATGCCTATGGCTATGTCCAGGGCATCAACGCAGCTGCCAAAGAAGACAACAAGACTGTCGAAGCCAAGATTTCCTATAAATATGGCGACAACTTCCAGGGTTCTGCCGAATTGGTCACCCAGATGGATGGATGGTATAGCGCAGGAACCGAAATCATCTTCTCCTGTGGCGGTTCCATGGTCAACTCCGTTGTCTCCTCTGCCGATAAGGGCGACAATAGAATGATCATCGGTGTCGATACTGATCAGCACTCCTTGAGCGCCAAGGTCCTCACCTCCGCTCAGAAGGGTTTGGCTGTCTCTGTCAATACCGTTCTCACCCAGCTCTACAACAACGAATGGGATGCCAAGTTGGGCGGAAAAGCTCAGAACTTAGGTGCCGCTGAAGATGCAACCGGACTTCCGACCAGCACCGATGCCTGGAGATTCAAGACCTTCACCAAGGAACAGTACACCGCTGTCTTCGACAAGATCAAGAATGGAACCATCACACCTGATTCCACTGTCGACAAGGATTGCAACAGTGCAACATTCTGGAGCAAAGATTCCTTCACCAACGTCACCGTCACATTAGATAAGTAAGTCACACAAGCCCTCTAACATTCTTAGAGGGCTCTTTATTAAAAAGGTTCAGGTGTATCACATGGAAAATGAAAACTACGTAATCGAGATGAGAAACATCACCAAGATTTTTCCAGGCATCAAGGCAAATGACAACATCACTCTCCAGCTGAAAAAAGGAGAGATTCATGCCCTTTTGGGTGAAAACGGTGCGGGAAAATCCACGCTGATGAGTATCCTTTTTGGTCTCTATCAGCCCGATGAAGGTGAAATCTATCGCGATGGAAAGAAAGTCAAGATCAACAATCCGAACGATGCCACGAAGTTGGGAATCGGCATGGTCCACCAGCACTTCAAGCTCGTGGAATGCTTCAGTGTTCTCGACAACATCATTTTGGGTGCCGAAGACACCAAACTCGGTTTTGTCACCAAGAAGAAATCCAGGAAAAAAGTCGAACAGCTGATGGAAAAATATGGACTGAAGGTCGATCTGGACAAGAAAGTCCAGGACATCTCTGTCGGTATGCAGCAAAGAACCGAGATTCTCAAGATGCTCTATCGAGACAATGAGATTCTCATCTTCGATGAACCGACAGCTGTCCTCACCCCTCAGGAAATCGATGACTTGATGACGACGATGCACTTCTTGTCCAAAGAAGGAAAATCGATTCTTTTCATCTCCCATAAACTGAACGAAATCATGAAGGTCAGCGATACCTGCTCCATTCTTCGAAAAGGAAAATATATCGCGACCGTCAAGACGAAAGATACCAATGTGGAAGAATTGGCTTCCCTCATGGTCGGAAGACATGTCAACTTCAATGTCGAAAAATCACCAGCCAAAGTTGGAAAGACAATTCTCGAAGTCGACAATCTCTCGATGAAATCGAAGGATGGACGAAAGCTCACTCTGAAGGATGTCTCCCTGAAAGTCCATGCCGGAGAAATCGTGACCATCGCCGGCATCGAAGGAAACGGCCAGACCGATTTGGTCAATGCCGTCACCGGATTGGAAAAAGCCTACAAAGGAAAAGTCATCCTCAATGGGGAAAATATCACAAATCTCTCCATCCACGAACGTATCCGTCAGGGCATGTCCCATATTCCGGAAGATCGACACAAGCATGGACTTGTCCTCGACTTCACCGTCGAAGAGAACCTTGTGCTGGAAAGATATCGCCAGCATATCTTCTCCAAGGGCGGCTGGATCCGCTTCAAGCCACGACAGGAAAACTCTGATAAGATCATCAATACCTATGATGTCCGTTCTTCCTTGGGCGGAAATACCATTGCTAGAAGCATGTCGGGCGGAAACCAGCAGAAAGCCATCGTCGGAAGAGAACTCGACAAGGAACACGACCTTCTCATCGCTGTCCAGCCGACACGAGGATTGGATGTCGGAGCCATCGAATCCATCCATAAGAAAATCATCGAGGATCGAGATAAACAGCACGCCGTCTTGCTTGTCTCTTTGGAACTGGATGAAGTCTTCAATCTCTCGGACCTGATCTATGTCCTCTATGAAGGCGAGATTGTTGCCGTCTTCAAGGGCGGAAGCGTCACCAGCGAAGAAATGGGTGTCTATATGGCCGGCGGAAAGAAAATGTCCCCAGAAGAGATCAATGCCGTATTGAAGGAGGAAGAACGCCATGACGAAATCTAAATCGAAACAATTCTTCAAAAAGAGAGGACTGCAGTCTCTTGGCTCCTCCATTTCCTCAATCCTCATCGGATTGGCTGTTGGCATTTTTGTCATGCTGATCTGTTCCTTCTTCGTTGAAGGTGCCAATTTCTTGCAAGGTGTCGCCATTCTCGTGCAGGGTCCATTTGCTGCATATAAACCGATGAAGGAAATCGGAAACATGCTCTTCTATACCGTTCCCTTGATCTTCACAGGCTTATCGGTGGCTATTGCCTATAAGACCGGTCTTTTCAATATCGGTGCCCCTGGACAATTCTTAGTCGGAACCATGGTTGCCTTATTGATTGCTCTCAACATCGATTCGACTGGAAAGCCAAGCCAGGGTGTTCTTATCTGGCTACTAAGCGTTCTTGCCGGCATGATTGCCGGAGCTCTCTGGGGCATGATTCCTGGCATCTTGAAAGCCTTCTTAGGCATCAACGAAGTCATCATCTGCATCATGACCAACTGGATCGCCGCCAATATGTTCACCTGGGTCTTCACCAAAATGCCACAGTTGACCAACAACGGCAGTGGAAAATCCAGTTACCTTATCACCACGGCTGTCACCGGAAACGGCACGCCGACTCTCGGACTTGATCTTGCCTTCAAAGGAAGCTATCTTGATTCGAGCATCCTAATTGCCATTGTCATTGCCATCCTTCTCTGGCTTTTGATCAACAAAACTACGCTTGGCTATTCCATGCGAGCCTGCGGATTGAACAAATTCTCCGCAAAGTTCGCCGGCATGAATGATAAGCTCAACGTTCTTCTCTCCATGGCTTTGGCCGGTGGACTCGCCGCTTTGGGCGGATGCTTCTATTATCTCAACCCCGGCATCGAAATCTCCTATAAGAGCATCTACCAATCCTTGCCAGGCTATGGCTTTGATGGCATTCCGGCCGCTTTATTAGCCAACTGCAATCCAATTGCCGTCATCTTCTCAAGTCTCTTCATGCGTTATCTCTATTCCTCGGGAACCAATCTTTCGAGCAGCAACTTCAACCTCTACTTCTCCGACCTCATCGTTGCCATCATCATCTATCTTTCTGGATTCTCCCGTCACTTCGGTGAAAGAATCGTCACAGCCGATGCCTTCATCAACAAGAAGAAAGGTCAGAGAATGAAATCACTTCTCACCAGCAATCTTGCCTTGGCGGATGCCACAAATAAGGAGGGATGCTAATATGTTCACTGTTGTCATGCAAGCCACCATATCGAGCATGATTCCTCTTCTCATTGTCGCTTTAGGCGGTGTCTTTTCTGAAAGAAGCGGCATCATCAACCTCGCTTTGGATGGTGAAATGATCTTCGGCGCCTTCATCGGCGCGATCTTCTGCAAACTGATGATCACAAGCGGGGCTATGGCCAGTACAAGCCAGGTTCTTTTCATCCTAGCGATGCTCGTCTCCATGGTCGCCGGCATGCTTTTATCCCTTCTTCTCTCCTTTGCCGCCATCAAGATGAAAGCCGATCAGACCATCGCCGGCACGGCCTTGAACATTCTTGCTCCGGCCATTGTCTGTGCCTTCGGTCTTCTCTTCTTCTCCTCCGAGAAAATCAACAGCGGAGCCAACTTCGTCTTGACGGCCAAAGGCTACTCCAATGCCTCCTTCAGCAAAGCGGTCAGCAGCAATGCTGTCTTAGGCTTCTTCTTTGACAAAGTCTATATCTCAACCTATATCTGCATCGTTCTCTTCATCCTTCTTTCCATCTGGCTCTACAAGAGCAAAATCGGCATGCATTTAAGAGCATGCGGCGAACATCCGCAGGCGGCCGATAGCGTTGGCATCAACGTCTACCGCATGCGTCTATTGGGAACCTCCATCTCCGGTGCCTTGGCTGGTTTGGGCGGATTTGTCTATATCGCCACCACGACCGGCACAATCGCCGAATCCCAGGTCGGCGGACTTGGATTCTTGGCTTTGGCCATCATGATCTTCGGAAACTGGAATCCATTCCTCATCTCTCTTGCCTCGCTTCTCTTCGGCTTCCTAAAATGCCTCGGCGTCCTCTCTTCCCAGATTTCCTTCATGAAAAGCTGGGATGTTCCAATGTATTTCTACAATATGATTCCCTACATCATCGTCATCATCGTTCTCATCATCACGCACAACAAATCCGGATGTCCGAAGGCAGAAGGCATACCTTACGACAAAGGACAACGATAGCAGCTTCATGGTCACGATCAAGTCGTGGCCTTTTTTTAAAACCATATATCCTAAAGCGAGGTCGCTCTTTTGTCTATTTCCTCAAAAATTTGCATCCACAATCAAATCATTCACTTTATCATCTATAATAGAAAGGTGAAGAGAGGTATCGATATGACAAAGTACCAAGAAGAAATCTATAACGTAATCACAGCCAAGGATCTGACCTATGAACAGAAACTGAAGAATCTCGCAGGCCTCGCCGAAGATGAGCTCGAGGTTCTTTCCATTCCGGAAAAGACGAAATATTATTTCTCCACCGGAGCCATCAACGACCTCTTTGAGGGACATGCCCCCTATCGTCCAAGATATGTCATGCCTGATTATGAAAAATATCTGAAGAACGGCTCTCAATTCCTTCGAATGAAGCCTGTTCATACACTAGATGAAGCGATATTCGCCTTGATGATGATCTATCATCATGTCCCGTCCATCACATCCTTCCCGGTCTATCTCGGTTCCTTGGATGATCTTCTTGAGCCGTATTGCGGAGATTTGTCCGACGAGGAAATCAAGGAAAAGCTTCGTCTTTTCCTAACCTTCCTAGACAGAACCATCGATGACTCCTTCTGCCATGCCAACCTCGGTCCGAAAGAAACAAGAATCGGAAACCTGATCCTTGAAGTCGAAGAGGAACTGCAGGATACCGTTCCGAATCTGACCCTCAAATACGATCCGGAAATCACACCCGATTCCTTCATGGAAAAAGCCATCCACTGTTCCTTGAAATGTTCCAATCCCGCAATCTGCAACGACAAAGCCAATAAGAATAACTATCCTGGAGGATATGGAATTTCATCCTGCTACAATATCCTTCCACTCGGAGGTGGTTCTTTCACTCTGACAAGAATCACGCTCACAAAGTTGGCCAATGAAACCAAAGATATCGAAAAATTCATCAATGAGATTCTTCCGGAATGCCTTTCGTGCATTGCGGATTATGAAAACGAGAGAATCAAATTCCTCTTCGAGAAGTCCAATTTCTTCAATACATCTTTCTTGGTAAAGGAAGGATTGATTTCTCAAGATCGATTTGTTCCGATGTTCGGTGTGACCGGTCTTGCCGAATGCGTGAATACTCTTTTGTCTGATAAGGGACTCAAATATGGATGCGACAAGGAAGCCGATGATTTCGGCGTGAGAATCATGGAGAAGATAAAAGAAACCGTCTCTTCCTTCCATGCTCTTCATACCCCACTGACGGATTATCATTTCATGCTCCATGCCCAAGTCGGACTTGATAGCGACAAAGGAATCACATCCGGTGTGAGAATTCCAGTCGGAGATGAACCAGAGGATTTCCTGATGCATCTTCGTCATTCTGCCCGGTATCATAAATACTTCCCAGCAGGTGTTGGAGATATCTTTCCGATTGCCGACAATGTCAAGCAGAACCCGGCCGCACTTTTGGATATCGTCAAGGGAGCATTTTCTCTTGGCGTCCATTATCTTTCCTTCTATTCAGCCAATACGGATCTGGTGAGAATCACCGGATATCTCGTCAAGAAATCGGAGATGGAGAAAATCGAAAAAGGAGAAGCGGTCATCAAACAGACAACCGTCTTGGGAAGCAAGAACTACAACACGAACAATCTCAAGGAAAGAAAAGTGAGAATGGCTTGATGAAAAAAGTTCCGATCAATAAAATAATCCCTCTATCCAGCGTGGATGGACCAGGCCTGCGAACGAGCGTTTTTGTCCAGAAATGCAATATCCATTGCCTTTATTGCCATAATCCGGAAACACAGAATCTCTGCACGGATTGCGGAATCTGTGTTCCATCCTGTCCAAAGAAGGCTCTGGAAATCAGAAATGGAAAAGTCATCTGGGATAAAAGCAAATGCATTTCCTGTGA
>CAVCCX010000044.1:7363-15291 GCA_963600815.1 Bacteroides uniformis
TGGATATCAAGTCCTGGAAAGAGGAGACCTATCACTCTCTGACTGGGTTTTCCAATGTCATCGTCAAGAAGAATCTTTCCTATCTGGATCGAATCGATAAAATCGAGGAACTGCGGATTGTCTATGTCCCAGGGTATGTCGACATCAAAGACTGCCTGAAAGGAATCCGTGATACGATCATGCCAGAACATGTCAGGAAGACAAAAATCAAGCTGATTGCCTTTCGAAAGAATGGTGTCCGGGGCATTTTAGAGAATCATCCCTCCCCAACAGAGGAGGAAATGCTTGCGATGATGGACTATGCTTCATCCATCGGTTTTGAAAAAGTTGAACGAAGATGATCATTTTTCATTGCACCCTTTCTTTATTCGTTCTATGATAATTTCACAAAGGAGCCAAAACTATGAAAGACAAGAATTGTGCCTATTGTATGAGAGAAGAGAAACCTGAGCTTTATCAGGCTTTCGGCTATTACGTCATGGATCTGAAGGTCTCGAGCCTTTATATCTTCAAGGAGCAGTCCCATCTGGGAAGATGCATCCTGGCCTATAAGGACCATGTCTCGGAGATCGTCGATATATCGAAGGAAGAAAGAGAACTCTTCCTTGAAGATATCGCCAATGTCGCATCCGCCATCCACAAGGCCTTCTCTCCGGATAAGATCAACTACGGTTTCTATGGAGATACCGGAAAACATCTCCACTGCCATTTATGTCCGAAATACAAGGATGGCTTCGAATGGGGCGGTGTCTTCCAGATGAATCCACACATCAAGGAACTTCCGGAAAGCGAACTGGAAGAAATTGCTAAGAAGATCAAGGCCAACCTCAAATAATTCTTCATGATCGAACTATTCTCTGTCACAAAGACGTTCAAAGACAAAGAAGCGGTCAAAGATCTAAGCCTCACCCTTCAGAATGGTGAGGTTTTTGGCTTGCTTGGACCCAATGGCGCAGGAAAGACAACCTGCATCAAGATGATCACAGGCATTCTCTCTCCAACCAAGGGCGAAATCAAAGTCCAGTCCCATTCCATTCTTTCTAATTCATTGGAGGCAAAAAAGCATTTCAGCTATGTTCCGGATTCCCCGGATATGTTTTTGGGCATGAAAGGAAAAGACTATCTTCTTTTTGTCGCCACAGTCTACCATATACCTGAAAAGGAATTCCATGAAAGAGTGAACTCCCTCACGCAGGAATTCCAGATGGAAGAAGCGCTCAACGACATGATCATCAACTATTCCCATGGCATGCGACAGAAAATCTTCATCATCGCTTCCCTCTTGATGGAACCTGACAACTGGATTCTGGATGAACCGATGACAGGACTCGATCCCTCCTCCGCCCACAAGGTCAAAGAACATATGAAAAGACTCACCGGACTTAAAAAGACCGTCCTATTTTCGACCCATGTCTTGGATGTGGCTGAGAAAATCTGTGACCGCATCGGCATCATCGATCATGGCGTCCTGCATTTTTCTGGAACGATGGAAGAACTCCGGGAACAAGAAAATCTTCACCAGGGAGATCTCGAGGATCTCTTCCTGAATCTGACACAATGAAAGACTTCATCGCCCTTGTCAAAGCCATCTCGCAATCCAACCTGATTGCCAACACGAAGAAGAAAAACGGGAAGACGAAGATTTCCCGTTCGTACACTTTTAGTATGCTTTTGATTGCCGTGATGATGTCATTGACCTTCACTTTCCAGTTCATTGACTTCTTTTTGTCCACAAAAGAGGCCGGCTATTCGATTGCAAATCAAGGATGCTATCTACTTTTAGCCAACGCGAGCTATATGCTTTTTGGTCTTTGCATGTCAATCATCTATACCTGTCCGATTTTCTTCAAGGGAAATGACGACCTCTTCCTTTCCATGCCGATCGAAGGCCATCGATTCTTTCTTGCCAAGCTTGTTCTTTCCATCTATGTGAATTTCATCTATGGGGGATTGTCTCTCCTGATTGGAAATATCGTCACCTGTGTCTTCTTAGGTCTTTCCTTTTCCTCCTATCTTTTCTCTGTGCTGTTCTTTCTTCTGTACTGTCTTGTGACACCGTGCATCGGTTTTATCGTCAATGATTTCCTTTCTGTTTTCATCGATTTCAAGAAGAATAAGGTCGCCAATCTCCTATTGACTCTCCTTTGGTCCTCTCTTGCCATCAGCGGATATCTTCTTCTCTCCTATGCAGATTCCTTGATGACCAATCAGTTTTCTCCATCGCTTGATGAAATGAATCAGTTCATCAGCAATCTTTCTTGGTTCACATGGATTGGCTATCTTCCAACAAAAGGAATTCTTCTTGAAAATAACATGGATATCCTTTTCTTTGTTTTCTTCATTGCCATCGTTGTTCTTCTCTTTTTCCTGACCTTGTTCATTGCCAAAAAGACCTATATCCGTTCTTTGTCGCGAAATCATAAGGAAAAGAAGAAAAAGAAAGAGAACAAAAAGAATATCACCCTGGTCTATTCACCGAGGATGATGCTTCTGAAAAGAGAATTCTCCACGCTCAGCCAAGAGAATGCTCTCTATATCCGAGCCCTGACGTATGGCGGAAGTCTTGCCGTCTCATTTCTCTTTTTATGCTACCTCTTGAAATACACCGGTTCGACAAATCAGGAGAGCCTTTCCATCTTTACAGGGATTTTCTTATTGGCTTCTTCCTTTGATGTCCTCTTGCCGAGTGTTTCTCTTTCTTTGGAGAAAAAGAATCTTTCCATGCTCAAAAGCATGCCCTTGGACTTACGGAAACTGATCAGGATGAAGATCCTTCCAAGTCTTCTTGTCTATCTCCCTTACCAGATTCTTCTTTTCATTCTCTTCCTTTTTGCCTCACCGATGAATCTTGACAGCATCCTCTCCTTGTTCCTTCTATCCTTCAGTTATCCTATCATGATCATCAGTTTCTCTTTCCTGATGGGCTGTGTCTTTCCAAACTTCAACTACCAGAATCTTTCTTCCCTTATGAAGAAAGGAGCCGGCATCACGATTTCGAGCATTGCCCATTTCGTATTCGCAGGCATCGGAGGTTTCCTTCTTGTCGTTTCCATGGTATTGACGAATGGAATCATTCTTGGTGCCCTTTTCGTTATGGGCTTTTCACTTGTCTTTGGCTTTGTCTTCTATCTTCTCAGCGTCATCAAGACAAGAAAGATTCTTGCGTCCGATATCACTTTCTAGGAATGAAAGATAATCCGATAGTGCACTGGGAAAGGAATATTTCTTGAGGATGTCTTCTTTTGACGCAAAAAGGGCACCCTTTTTTTCTTCGGCAAGTTCAACATGATAGCCTTTCATCTTCCAGATGATATGAGAAAAAACGAATCGGCTCTCCTGTAGTTCATCAATGGAGGAAATGATGAATCCATCCTTCGAGAGTCTTTCTTTTGCTTCCGATAGGCTCAGTTTCCCATCGGCATTGTAGAATTCATATAAGGAGGCAAGAAGGCCTTTCTCCTTTCTTTTCTGGATGAAGATTCTTCCTTTATAGGAAAGAAGGAAGATGGTTTTCTCTTCGATTTTCTTTTCCTTCTTTTCTTCCTTTTTCGGATAGGAATCGACTTTGTCTTCCTTGCAGGCCTTACAGAAAAAAGAAAGCGGACATCTCTCGCAATGGCTTTTGGCATTGGCTAGACAGAGAGTTGCTCCGATATCCATCAGTGCCTGATTGAACTGTCCATAGTCCTTCTTCATTCTCTCTTGGAAATACAAGGCGCAGTCCTTCTTTGCCATAGCTGACTTGATACTCGAAGGATAGCATGTCAGTCTTGAAAAGACACGGAGAAGATTTCCATCCACACTGACTTCCTTCTGATCAAAGCAAATGGAAGCAATGACAGAGGCGGTATATTCTCCGATTCCGGGAATAGAAAGGAGGTCCTCTTTCGTCATGAAAGATGTATTCAAATAATTGGACAGAATATATTCAGCACCGCGATGAAGGTTCTTGACTCTGGAATAATAGCCAAGTCCTTCCCATAATTTCAGATAAACATCTTCTTCAGCCTCCGCAAGGTCTTCCAATGTCGGAAGGACACTCAAGAATCGGGTATAGTATTCCTTGACCTTCTCGGTTCTCGTCTGCTGAAGCATGATTTCACTGATATAGACGGCGTAGAAGTCATTTCTTTTCCGCCAAGGAAGGTCTCTCTTATTGAGATGATAATAGGCTAGAAGGAGGTCAGAAAAATCCGCCTTCTTTTCATAGGCAAGTCTTTCAGTCCCATCCTTGAGCGTGATTGTTCCACAACACGAAAATCCTTCCTTGAGAATCAGTTTCTGCATCGGAAGATTATCCTTATGTGTATCAATCCGGATATGCCTGTTTTTTAGGAAGGCATAATCGAAGCACATGGAAGCATAGCCTTTCCTATGCTCCACAACAGCCAGACGGTGAATCGTGAAATATGTCGAATCATCCTTCCATTTGCCATCGATTTGCTTATATGTCTCTTCCTCTTCCTCAAGAAGCGTGAACACAGCCTTGATTTTCTCTTCATCGATCAGAACATAGGAAATCTGAGAAAAGACATCCTTCGTGACATTTCTTTGGAGAGCGGAAAAATCAGACCACTGTTCCTGGTTCTTGTTTTCTCGCATGAAGGCGATGGCTTTTTGATAAATGGCGAAGACTGAAAGCAGGTCTTCTTTTCTTGTGAGGCGAAAATACATGGTATGAAAATGGGGTCGCAGATGCGACCCCATTATTATAGCAATCAGTATGGAAAGATTTAGTATTTATACTTTCCTTCAGCACGGATGGCAGCCTGAGCAGCTGCAAGTCTGGCGCCAGGAACACGGAATGGAGAGCAGGAAACATAGTCGATTCCGCAATCATGGAAGACAGCGATGGATTCTGGATCGCCACCGGCTTCACCACAGATACCGCAAAGAAGTTTTGGATTGCTTGCCTTGCCTTCTTCGACAGACATCTTGATCAATCTCTTGACGGCATCGGCATCGATGGTCTTGAACGGATCGAAGTCGATGAGGTTGTTGTTGAGATATTCATTGATGAATGCAGAATAGTCATTTCTGGAGAAACCATAGGTGAACTGAGTCAAGTCATTGGTTCCATAAGAGAAGTAGGCAGCTTCAGCACCGATGGCACCACCGGTCAGGGCAGAACGAGGAGTCTCAATCATGGTACCGACGATGTATTTCATCTTGTTGTCGAACTTGGATTCGGAGATGATCTTATCAGCAACCTCGGCAACCAAGTCTTTGACGAACTTGAATTCCTTGACGGCGACAACCTGAGGAACCATGATAGAAGCCTCAAGATGAACCTTCTTGCCACCATTCTGGGCAGTCAAGGTTTCTTCGGCTCTCAAAGCAGCCTTGATGACAGCTTCGGCCTGCATCTTTCCGATTTCCGGATAGACGACATCCAAACGGCATCCACGCAAGCCCATCATCGGGTTGGTCATATGGAGTTCGGTGATTCTTCTTTCGACTTCTTCCACAGACTTTCCAGTCTTGTGGGCAAGATCTTCGATATCTTCCTTCTTGGTCGGGAGATATTCATCGAGCGGCGGGTCGAGAAGTCTGACATTGAACTTGACGTTTCCAAGTTTGACGAACATCTTGTAGAAGTCTTCTTCCTGGAACTTTTCGAGCTGTTCAAGATATTTGACTCTTTCTTCGGTTGTGGAAGAAAGGATCATTTCCTGCATGATGATCAATCTGTCCTTGCCGCGGAACATATGTTCAGTACGGCACAGACCGATGCCGTGGGCACCAAAGCGGATGGCATTGGCAGCCTCATCCGGTGTATCAGCATTGGCATAGACCTTGATATGAGCATATTTGTCAGCCCACTTAAGGACTTTGACGAAGTTCGGATTGTCTCCGCCTTCCTTGGTTTCGACCGCACCATCATAGATGGTTCCGGTGGAACCGTTGATGGAGATGACATCGCCTTCCTTATAGGTCTTTCCGCCTAAGGTCATGACACCTGTGGCTTCGTTGACCTTGAGTTCACCGCAGCCGGTGATGCAGGTCTTGCCGATCTGACGGGCAACGACAGCAGCGTGAGAGGTCATACCACCACGCATGGTCAAGACACCCTGAGCGGCAACCATACCGCCGAGATCTTCCGGAGAAGTTTCGGCTCTGACCAAGATAAGCTGGGCTTTCTTGTCCTTGGCAACGATCTTCTGGGCTTCTTCAGCAGAGAAGCAGATATGTCCGACAGCAGCACCTGGGCCGGCAGCATTTCCGTGTCCGATGACAGTGGCTTTCTTTTCAGCGGCTTCGACGAATGTCGGATGGAGAAGCTGATCGAGGGATCTCGGTTCGACTCTGAGAACAGCTTCCTGTTCGCAGATGAGGCCTTCCTTGACCATATCGGTGGCAATCTTCAAGGCAGCAGGTCCGGTTCTCTTTCCGTTTCTGGTCTGGAGGAAGTATAAGACACCATCCTGGACCGTGAATTCAAAGTCCTGCATATCCTTGTAGTGTTTTTCGAGTTTCTTGGCGGAATCAACCAACTGCTTGTAGATCTTTGGCTGGGTTTCCTTCAGAGCATCGATATGCAAAGGAGTACGGATACCAGCAACGACATCCTCACCCTGGGCATTGATCAGATATTCAGCGAAAATCTTGTTCTCGCCATCGGTTGGCTGACGGGTGAAGCCGACACCAGTGCCGGATTCATCATTCATGTTGCCGAATGCCATCTGCTGGACATTGACGGCCGTTCCCCAATCATAGGGGATGTTATTCATCTTTCTGTAGAGATAAGCTCTCTCATTGTCCCAGGAATCGAAGATGGCCTTGACAGCGGTCATGAGCTGAACTTCCGGATCTGTCGGGAATTCCTCATTGAAGACCTTCTTGTAATAGGCTTTATATTTCTTAATCAATTCCTTGAGATCTTCGACTTCGACATCCTTGTCGTTCTTGATGCCCTTGGCAGCCTTGATTTCATCAAGCATGGCATCCATTTCGGTTCTCGGATGTCCCTTGGCGATGTTGGTGAACATCAACATGAAACGACGATAGCAGTCATAGGCAAATCTCGGTTTTCCGGAAAGTTTGGCCATGGCTTCGACGGTTTCGTCATTCAAGCCGAGGTTAAGAATGGTATCCATCATGCCAGGCATGGAAACTCTGGCGCCAGAACGAACGGAAACAAGAAGCGGCTTTGGCCCTTTTCCAAAGGTAAGGCCTGTTCTCTTCTGCAATTCCTTGAGATTCTCCTTGATCTGCTTCTGGATATTGGCAGGGATCTTCTTGTGATTCTCATGATAAGCAGTGCAAGCTTCCGTTGTGATGGTGAAACCATCAGGAATACGAATACCGATATGAGCCATTTCGGCCAAACCGGCACCTTTTCCGCCCAAAAGCGGTTTTCCTAATCCATAACCATCCTTAAAGGCATAAACATACTGGCCTGCGACAGCCTTGTTGACTGTCTTCTTGGCAGCAGCCTTTTTTGTCGTTGTTGTCGTTTTCTTTGCGACAGATTTTGTTTGTTTAGGCATGTGTCCTCCTAGTTTACATTTAACTTTTGGTTTTTACCCGTTTGGTATTCTAGCACAAAAAAATAATGAAGGAAATAAAATTCACGAAACCACTTTCTTGTATACAAGTTTTGACGTTTTTTTAGTTGTTTTTCTCATTTTTTCCACTTTTTCGCTCAAAAAATATGCAAACAAAAGAGAGCGATTTCATCCTTTTCCGGTTGGGATAATAACATTTCATCCAATCTTCTTTTTCCGGGAAGAAAAAGACGAACTTTTCATTTTTTTCTTGCAATCCGAAACCAAATAGGATATGATTTCTCTTGCCTTATTTTCTATGGCTGTATAGCTCAGTTGGTAGAGCGGTCGGTTCATACCCGATATGTCGAGAGTTCGAGCCTCCCTACAGCCACCATAAAGAAACATGATTGCTTCCTGAATCCATTCAGGAAGCTTTTT
>CAVCCX010000045.1:0-15097 GCA_963600815.1 Bacteroides uniformis
AAATGTTGTTCTTCATCCTTCCAGTCTGTTTTTTGTCGTGGAATGGAAGGACATTCTTAGGTGTGAAACAGGCCTCTCTGTCATTGGGGTGCAGGAAGGTATTGAATGCAAATGTTATTGTCGATGATGAGAAGGAAGACATCGATGTATTGTTTGATTCCTCCATAGAAAAAGCGGATGCGGCCATCGAGTCTTGTTTTGATTATGAGAAGACGAATATCGGAAAAGAATACATAAACTTTTATGCGGATGGGGATGCAGGATTGCAGCTTTATAATCAGGAAATGAAAGAGAGATTTTCTTTCTTCTCTGAATATGCAAAAGAAGCACAGACCTATCTTGAGGAATATAGCAGTGAGGCAATCTGTTTTTCGAATCTGAATACTATTTTTTCTTCAGAGATGAATATCGAAAATGGAGATTTGGAAGCTTCAGAGGATTTCATATGCGATCAGGGAATGATCGACTTTGTCACAGACCTCAATGGAGGATTCATTTCCGATTTCGGGTATGAAGAACCGACAGAAATTCTGAATCCGGAATATGAGGATTCCTATAGTGTCTATAGCGAAGTCCTCCTCGATCGTGAAGAAAATGGAGAAGATGATGCGGATGAAGCAGATACCATTTCGAATGAACCATCCGTCTGCAATTTTGGAATGAAGCTTGCTCTTGCGAACATGTCGACCATTCTAGCAAATCAGGGACTCTCCTACGTCGCAATCGGAACAATCAAAGCATCCTTTTTATCTATAAAAACAACTGTTGTGAGTTTTATGACCTTTCTTGTCAAACTTGCCATCGTTGTTGCAGCGATTATCGCTCTGACGATTGTTTTTGTGACCTATTGGAAGCAGATCAAGATGATTGCCAATGCGATCATCGATATGTTTGTCTCGGTTGCCAAGGGATTCGAGGAGAAGGTAAGGAAATTGTTCTCTTCGATTCTCGAAAAAGCCAGGAAAAGCGAGGGAGAGATTTCCTTTGATTTAGAAGGAAAGAAGCTCTTATTAAGAGCGTTGACGACAGCCGTTGCAAAAGAACTGGAAGAATATGGAAATCGTGATTATCATCGAACGATCATATGCGGAAAAGGCAACAAAGAAGAATTCCTGGAAGCGGGACTGAATATCGAATATGCCTATGTCGAACTTGAGAGCATGACGGAGAAAGAAGCTGAGAATCTGATGAGAAACAACTCTGAAGATTGTTTCTATCATAATGTCTATACACCGAAAAGAAGTCGGGCAAAAAGGGTGATGAAAAACGCCTTTTCCGGTTGCACAGTCCATGAGGACGCGACGAAAGAACATGGCACAGGATGGTTCTTTCATCATTTTCATGCATATAAAAAGATATCGAATAAAAAGATGGAAAATCATTCCTTTTATGGTCTTCCCTATCGATTGGATAAGGACTGAGTATGATAACCGCATCACTGAATTCGATGGAAGATACAGAGGAATGTATCAAATTGATCGATTGCTGGTTCTGTCCAGAACAGGTTTCCAATACTTTGTCTGTCTTCCCTTTGAAGCTCTATCAGCAAAAGAAAACCTGTCGCGGCCGATACGATTATTGCATGCCTGGAGGCAAAACACTTTTGAATCTGTTTTTCAAAGGACAATATTCATTTGATGTGATGAAGGTTACCTATTCTCCTGATTGCAGTCTTTTACTCAAGGAGAAAGGGAAATGTCCTTATAGAAGTTTTTTAAATAGTCATTATCCTGATAAAAAAGTCTATAGTTTTCATATTCAGTCTGATTGCGGATTTGATAAGGAAAAGAATTTTCATGAAAATCTGGAAGGCTATGAATATAAGAGTGTCTTTTGGAATCAGCTGGAATTTTTGGAGACCAAGATGGTTTTGGATCCTTATTTTTCACCATTTTCTTTTGAAGAAGAATATAAGAAACATCGGGGAAAATATCAATGGGGAATAAGAAAAAATTCTGAAGAAAACTTGATATATAGGCAGTATGAATTTGGCGATCTGATTTTACTCAACAAAAAGCAAAAAATGGTAATTGCCATATATGAAGATGATATAAATGATTGTATAGGGATGTACCTTTATACATTGTCGGAAACCAAAGAAATAAAAGAACTGGAAGCGATGGATTATGATGAATGCGTTTCGCACTGGTGATTCGTTCAAAAAGGCAACTAAAAAACTGATAAAACCTGACACGGACAAGGTCTCCAAATTGGAATTGTCGAGTTCGAGATTTGTCAGTAAATGATAGACATTCTTCTTTTCTATGCATAAAGTAGAAATATCTTTTTATTCGATAGAAAAAATAAAGTGATGAATAGAAGATGATATCATTTTCCTTTTGGACATCGCCAATCTAATCATGATATCTAATTAGTACTGTTCTTTTAAGACGTTCTGATAGGCTTTTTGCTTTTTGAGTGTCTTCGACCAATTGATGAACCCATAGATGTCATTGACAAGGAAGATGATGGACGTAATCAGTGTTGCGACATAATTGAAATTATCCTTCATGGCCAATGCCCACAAAGTGATGAGAACGATATCATTCAGTGCATAGCCGAAGGCATAGAAGCGGCTTCTTCTGGCCGTGAGATAGGCGGCAAGGAAACTCGTGAAGACGGAGATGGTGGAGATGATGAGATTGTGTGTATTCAGTGCCTTGAGGATGAAATAGAATCCACACATCACGGCCAACCCAAGAAGGAGACAGAATACGTATTCTTTCGGCTTGAGTTCATTGATTTCGACTTCATTGGCGTTTCCTTTGCTCGGATGGCGGAACCAGGAAATGAGTGCCACGATGGCAATCGGAGTCGTCATTCCCAAATAGGTGATCATCTCTCCATAATACCGAGTCGAATAGGAGACGATGCCATAGAAGACAGAGAAAAGAATCGTGGTAATCTGTCCGATGGGGGTTCCTTTGGACACGAGCATCAAGGAAGTCACGCCGATGAGAGATGTTGCCAGCTGGACATAGTCCGTGTTTCCAAAAAAGAAGAAACAGAAAAGAATAACCGTCAGGGAAATCAAGTAGAGACACCATTCAAAGATAGAAAAATAGCAGATGAATTTTTTCATTTTCGTTACCTCAGTCAAAGCCCTCTCTGTTGAGATGGGCACTTCAGCTTAGGCAAGTGTTCCCCAAATTTTGTAGCTTGGCTTCATTTTACCGAATCATTCTTTGCATTCAAGTTGAAAGCGGTTTTCCATTCGGCCATATATTTCTTTTTGAATGAAGATGAATTCGATATGTGAAATAAGAAGAGGGAAAACGGAAATTCATTGGGATTGTGACCTCTTTTTCGTCGTTTCCTTTCTCTTTTGGTGGGACTTATTCTATAATTTTTCATGTACAAAAAGGGAGCCATTATGAAAACAATCGTATTTGCATCCAGCAATCAGGATAAGGTCAGGGAAGTTCGGGAAGTCTTAGAGCCCTTGGGCTATCAGGTTCTTTCATTGAAGGACCTCAACTTGGAGGTGACCCATCCAGAGGATAGTGAAACCTTCGAAGGAAATTCCAAGATCAAAGCAGAAGATATCGCTGGGAAATGCGACTATCCTGTCTTGAGCGATGATTCCGGATTGAGCATCGATGCACTGGATGGTTTCCCGGGTGTCCATTCAGCAAGATTCATGGAAGGACATTCCTATCATGAGAAGAACCAGGCTCTCATCGATATGCTCAAAGACAAGGACAACAAAAAGGCTTCCTATTATACGGTCATGACCTATATCGATAAAAAGAAAGGCATCGAAGAGACTTTTCCGGGAGAGAATGCGGGAGAAATCACTTCCACCATCGATGAAAATCCGATCAATGGCTTTGGCTATGACCCGATTTTCTATTCTTATGATCTGAAAAAGACATTCTCCCAGGCGACACCGGAGGAGAAAGATGCGGTCTCCCATCGTGGACGAGCCCTAATGAAGGTTGTTGAATTCCTCAAGGAAGAAAATGAAAACGAAGAAAAAGAAGATTCCTGCTTCTGCAAGTATTGCGGAAAGAAGATGATGAGTGATTCGATGTACTGTCCGTATTGTGGAAAGAAAGTCAAAAGCATTCTTCTTTGCACGACTCATATTACGCAGCCGAGCAGTTTTCGAGAAACGATGCTGATGAATTTTTATCCGCTTCGTTATGCTTTGGCAATCGTCAATGTTCTCCTTTTAGGTGCATTCTATCTGCTTTTGCTTCTGAATTGGTTTGAAGGACCTCTTCATTATCTATTTCCGCTTTATTTCATTCTAGGCTTTGAAGTTTTGTATATCAGTGAAATGGTTGTCAAAGTTTTTATCCAATATCGAAAACATAAAAAGATTTTCATTGTGGAAGACGACCGACTCTATGATGATAAGATCGTCATCGATGTGAAGACAAAAGAAAAATCGAAAGAAGCGTTGAACAATATTTCCATTGAGCATTCCAAGTTTTTCAAGGTGGTGAAAAAAGGAGACTATCTGATGACTCTTTTCAATCATCCGACCACGAAGAAACCGGTCGTTTACATCCTATCGAAAGCGAAACCGGAAGAGAAGGAAGCCTATGAGATTCTATGCGAGAAGTTTGAGGGAAAATTGAAAAAGAAGAGGAAATGATCTATGAAACTCATTTTAGGAATCGGAAATTATGGAGATGAATATCAGGATACCAGACATAATTCCGGATATCAGACGATTGATCTGATCGCCAAGGATTTCTCCATCGATATTAAGAAGAAGGATTTCAAGTCCATCTATGGAAAAGGAAAAATCTATTCCGAGGATGTGCTTCTCTTGAAGCCTCTGACCTATGTAAATCTGTCTGGGGAAGCATTGATTGCAGCCAAGAATTTCTACAAGATTCCTGTGGAGGATATCCTGATTCTTGTCGATGACATGGATACGGCACCTGGTGATGTCCGCCTGAAGAAGAAAGGTTCTTCAGCAGGCCATAATGGACTGAAGAACATCATCCAGCTTCTGGGAACAGAAGAATTCAACAGAGTCAAAATCGGAATCGGACGCCCTGAGAAGAGCAACAATCCGAACCGGATTCCAGACTTCGTCCTTTCTGCACCCTATGATAGGGATATCTATGATGCCTGGAAGGATGGCATCAAATCGGCCGCAGAGGCAGTCGAATATTCTCTTCAATACGGCTTTGAGAAAGCGATGACGAAGTACAACGCCATCGAATACAAGCCAAAGACGACCATCCAGGTCAAGATGGACTTCAAAAGATAATGGCATTGCTTGATAAGATTTCTCTGTTTGACTATCTCAAAGAGGAAGAAGAGAAAAAGAAACTTGATCTGGATAAGAATGTGAATATCTCCTCACTGGAGGCATTCGCATTGCTTTGCGGACTTTCATTTCATGATCATCCAAGAAAGATGTTCATTCTTTTTCCGACCATATATGAGGCAGAGAAATTCTCTCAGTTCATCGGTGATTTCGTCGATGAAAAAGACACCTATCTCTTTCCTTATGATGAAATCTTCCGCACGAGTGCCATCGGTGTCTCTCCGGAAATGCACGAGGAAAGACTGTTGGCTATCTCTTCGACATTCAAGAAGGAGCCATCGATCCTCGTCTCCCATGTCTCTGCATCGAAAATCGATCTGGTCTCGAAAAATGACTATGCGGATTCCCTGATCCATCTGCAATTGCAGGATATGATCGACATGAAGAAACTGGTCGAAAAGATACAGTCTTTCGGCTATCTCTATGTGGATCATGTCACGGGCGTGAACCAATATTCCCTTCGTGGTGGCATTTTGGATATCTATGACTGCAGCTATGACTATCCAATCCGTATCGAATTCTTCGGAGATGAAATCGATGACCTGAGATTCTTCAAGGTGAGTGATGAACTCTCCTTTGAGCATGTAGGGGACTTTCTTCTTCATCCGGCTTCCTTGCGCCTTCTTAAGGATGCGGAAATCGAAAAGGGAACCCAAAAAATCGAAGAAGAGATTCAGTCTGCTTCCAAGACATGCAAGGACAGACTGAGCTATGATGATCTGATCCAGAGATTGTCTGACGTTCTTTCCCAGGCGAGAAATGGATTCCTTGAGGAAGTGAACGCACGGTTCTATCCGTTCTTCAGGGAAGAGGACAATTCTCTTCTTTCCTATCTGGAGGACTATCAGAAATATGTCTTTGATCCGAAGACCTGTCTTGATATCGAATCGGAAGTCCTGAAGAAAGAAAAGGACTATTTCTCAAAAGCCATCAAGGATGAGAATTCTCTTTCTGGCGAGAGAGTCTATGTAAGTGAGTTGCTTTCATTCTCTTCATTCCATGAAGCGTCGGATAAAGAGGATGGATTCCTTGTCCGGGATTGTTCTTTCAAAGCTTTATCCTATGCCGAGTCGGATTTCATGATTCAGGAATATCTCAAGGAAGGATACAAGATCCGTATTGTTCTTCCACAGCCGAATTTCGATAATTTCGACAATTACCTGACACAGAAGAATCTATCCCATACGCTTTATCCTACGCATTCCTCCATCATGCTCATCGAAGGAAGAATCACCAAGGGATTTGAAATCCCGGAAAAGAAGCATGTCTATCTTTCCGCCAAGGAAATTTTTGGCGTCAGCGATCAGAAATCGAGATTCTTGAGCCGATACAAGGAAGCCAAGATCATTCGCAAGTACGAAGATCTGAAAGTTGGGGACTATGTCGTTCATGAAGTCCATGGCGTCGGAAGATATCTCGGTGTCATTCAGATGGATGGACTGGAATACCTCAAGGTCGAATACGCCCAACAGGCGATGTTCTATCTTCCTTTGAGCCAGTACAAGCTGATCCGAAAATATTCCTCCAGGGAAGGCTATGCGCCGAGTCTTGACCGTCTTGGCGGATCGACTTGGTCGAGAAAAAAATCGAAGATCCGCTCAAGATTGTCCTATCTTGCCGATCAGCTGCTTTCCTTGTATGCCGAAAGAAGCACAAGGCCGGGTTTCGCCTTTCAGAATGAAGAGGAACTCGAACAGAATTTCATGGATTCCTTCCCGTATCCATATACGGAAAGTCAGAAGCAGGCGATTGCAGATATCAAGCAGGATATGGAAGCACCGACTCCGATGGACCGGCTGATTGCCGGAGATGTCGGATTTGGAAAAACCGAAGTGGCTTTCAATGGTGCCTTCAAGGCTCTGATCAACCATAAGCAGGTGGTTCTTCTCTGTCCGACGACCATTCTCTCCAACCAGCACTACAAGGTGGCGCTGAAGCGATTCAAGGACTATGGCGTCCATATCGAACTGTTCAATCGATTCGTCGATAAGAAGAAACAGAAGGAAATCATCGAGGGACTCAAGGATGGAAAAGTGGATTTCGTCATCGGTACCCACTCTCTTCTTTCGGATGAAATCAAATTCTATGACCTGGGGCTTCTCATCATCGATGAGGAACAGAAGTTCGGTGTTGCCCACAAAGAGAAAATCAAGGAGAAAGCCAAGAATATCGATTGCCTGACCTTGACGGCGACTCCGATTCCCCGAACGATGCAGATGTCATTGCTGGGTGTGAGAAGCATGTCGCTTCTTTCCCAGGCACCTTTGAATCGTATGCCGGTGAAGACCTATGTTGCCAATCAGGACAATGAACTGATCCAGGAAGTGATCGATAAGGAACTGCAGAGAAAAGGTCAGGTCTTTTATCTACACAACAATATTTCATCCATCTACGAGCTCAAAGACCGGCTGCAGAAGAAGTTTCCGAATCATATCGTCGGTGTTGTCCATGCCAGGATGAATCAGGATGAGATCGAAGAGGTCATGAACAAGTTCTATCAGTGTGAAATCGATATTCTTGTCTGCACGTCCATCATTGAATCGGGATTGGATATTCCGAATGTGAATACGATCATTGTGGAGAATGCGGACCATTTCGGTCTGGCACAGCTTTATCAGATCAAGGGAAGAGTCGGAAGAAGCGACCGTTTGGCCTATGCCTATTTCTTCTTCAGGGATTCTTCGAAGATCACCGATGAAGGAAGAAAGAGGCTCAAGGCCATGAAGGAATTTACGCAATTGGGTTCGGGATATAAAATCGCCATGCAGGATCTGAATATCCGCGGTGCAGGCGATATCCTCGGTTCCCAGCAGGCTGGTTTTGTCGATAGCCTTGGTTATGATGCCTATATGGATCTTCTTTCGACGATCATCAAGGAAAAGACATTTGCCAAGGAGGCTGTAGAGGAAAAGCCGAAGCAGAATTTCGAACTTTCCTTCTCTTTGGATGCCCATATTCCGCAGGACTATGGAAATGAAGCCCAGCGAATTCTAATGTACAAGGAATTATCTGATTGCAATAACGATGACGAATTAGACAAATTCTCGAAGAAAATCAGAGATGTCTATGGACCGTATCCAGATGAAATCGCAAATCTCATCATCAAAAAGAAAATCGAGAATTACCTCAACAGTGAATTGTATAGCAAGTTTTCGGAAGGGCTTGGCTGTTATCAGATCACGATGAGCAGACTTTTCTCCTCCAAGTCGCAGATCTATCGTCAGTTGGATGAAAGGCTTTCTCCTTTGAAGGTGAAACTACGTGTCCGCATCACTTCGGATCATCTTTTCGAATTCGTATTGACCAAGACAAAGGAATATCTGCAGGATCTTCTTTTCCTGACAGAGAACCTCGAACAGATCTATATAGGCGAATAAAATCAGTTTACTGTTTCCTTGTTGTCCTCAAGCACATCATATTCATGATAGATGAGGCGGATACTCGAAGAGGACAGCTGTTCCTTGAAGACATCCGAGAGAACAAAATAGAAGGAAAAGACACTCTCAGAAGTGTTTTTGGTATCCTTTTCCAGATCGATCTCGCAATAGAGAAGATTCTTTCTTGTGGAATAATAGTAGAAATTGTCCGTCAAGAGAACCAAGTTGGTGTCATTCTTGGTATAGCCCTGGACATTGTTTCTCTTGATGGCCTTATAGCCGGATGGAATCTGGATCGTGAAATATTCGATGAGATCGTCTCCGGAATATTTTTTGATTTTGGAAATCTCATCATCTGTGAATTTCATGGTGGAATCCGCATAGAAATCATTTTTCTCTTCTTCTGTGAAGAGAGAATAGACATTTCCGTAATAGGTTATTGAGGAATCTGTCAGATTGTCCTGGATGGACAAGGAATCGATTTCATCATAGCTGATAGAGCAGGATGAGAGATACATTTTTCCAAAGTAGCACTGATAACATCGGTCTTTTTCATTTTGGCTGCAGGATGGAAGAAGCGAAAAAAGAACAAAGAGGAGTGCTGATTTTTTTATTGTTTTCTTGCTGGACATGAAGATATTATAGCAAAAGCGGAATCTTCTTAGAGTGAAAAGCGATATTCATCCAGGAAAAGAAGAGAGAAGGGAAGTTTCTTCTCCTTGAGGTCCCTGTAGAAAGGAACGCAGATGATTTTTCCTTCCTGGACAAAGACAGGATAGATGGGAACAAGAAAAGCGGGAACGCCTTGTTTTCTCAAAAGCCGATAAATATCTTTGGTCGGAAGGTTGGTTGAAACTTGATCTCCTTGATGATAGTTCCTGATTTCCACAGGAAGATTTTTCAGATTGAATGCGGATAAAGAAGAAAGGTTGATTCTGAAGAATTCATTTTCGTAGATTCCTTTTTCCGGATACGTGAAAGAATAAGAGATATGGCTGATCTCTTTTTCGAGAAAGAAGCCTTTCTTTGTCCGGTAGCAGATCCATTCATCTTCTATCACGAGAAGACCATATTCTTTCTTCTTCAGAAAATCATAGATTCTTTTTCCATTCGCTTCTCTTTTCTTTTCTTTTGTGTTCCCATCGAGCAGATAGAAGCAAAATCGTCTTTTCTGTTCTTCGGAGAGAGTCTCATAGAGCGAGAATGGCATGCCTTTTTTATAGGATGAGAAAAGAGAATAGATTCTTTCGAGTTCCTTATTTTCCTGATTGATCTTTTCGATGGTGGAATCGAGTTCCTCTTCTTTCAGATGGGCACGGATATAGTTTCTTTTCTTCTTGAGGTTCGTATTCGTGATATCGAAATAGTAGGGGATGTGATTGTCATCGAGCTGTCTGGTGAGTTCTTCTTTGGAAATGGAAAGAAGAGGCCGGAGAATCGATAGACCATAGAGGTCATTCTTTTTCTTCAGTCCATAATGGAGAGGAAGATTTTTTCTTTCCTTTTGAAGAAAATAGGTTTCGACGACATCGGTTTTCTGATGGGCGGTCAAGACACCGGCAAGATGTCTTTTCTGGACGATCTTCAAGAAGAGATCATAGCGGTAATCTCTTGCCCATTCTTCGAAGTTTTTATCCTGTTCTTTTGAATAATAGACATCATTCTTGATGGCTTCGATCTGAAAGAAGGAGATGGTCTCATCGACGATTCTTTCTTCTTCTTCGACAAAAGGAGAGTCGTGGTAATTGATGTAGCAGAGGAGAATATGATTCCTCAATTCATTTCCAAAATAAAAAGAAAGCATCCAGAGAAGGTAGACACTGTCTGGTCCGCCGCTGAATGCCAAAAGATATTTCTCTTTTTGATCGATCAGAGTATCGAAATCTTCTTTGATTTCCTTGTAAAGCTGCATCATGGATGGAATTCGATGATGATATTGTCATTCGGAATGTAGATGACATTGTCATCGAAATAGACTTCGGCATAGTCGGGATCATTCTTGTTGTTGTGATCCGTTGCTTCGATCTTGTATTTTTCGACAATGGCATCGGCTTCCTTCTTCAGCTGCTGATTCCTATTGAAACTGATGCTCATGAAGATGATCATCAGGGCAATGGCAGCCACACAAAAAATGATGACGGCAAGATAGATGATTTTCAGTGTCTTTGGACTCAATGCATGTTTTTTCATAATCAGGGCAATAATTCGTACATGTCAGAGGCGTTGTCGATGGTAGAGACCATTCTTACTTCCTTGATGGTGGCTTTGACATGTTTTCCTAAAGGCGAAGAGATTTCGATTTCATCTCCGACTTTGACTTCTGCAGAAGGCTTGGCAATCTTTCCGTTGAGACGCACATAACCTTTATCGATGAATTCCTTGGCCGCTTCTCTTCTTTTGATGAGACGGCTCACTTTCAGATATTTATCTAATCTCATAGCGAATATTATCTTACCATAATGAAGGCTTCGGGATTAGAAAAAGATAAATTTTAGAGGATGATTTTGTTGTGGGTAATCATCTAAAAATGCAGTTACATTGAATTTTGTCAACATTTCGCGTTTCTTTTGCTTGAATTTTGTAAACATCCTTTATAAAATCAAGAAAAGGCGGAATGAATCATGTTCAAAAGAAAAGCATATGACAAACTGTTGGATTGGAAGAAGACGTGGGATGGCAAATATGCTGTTCTGCTTGAGGGGGCAAGGCGTGTCGGGAAATCGACGCTTGCTGAATGCTTCGCAAAGAACGAATATGAATCCTATATATTGATCGATTTCTCAAAAAATGAAAAGAATCTTTTTGATTGCTTTGAAGATATCGGCAATTTGGATTTGTTTTTTTTGAGACTGCAGAATGCTTCCGGAGTCACTTTATATAAGAGAAAATCAGTGATTGTTTTTGATGAAGTGCAGCTTTATCCAAAGGCACGTCAGGCAATCAAGCATCTTGTTAAGGATGGAAGATATGACTATATCGAAACAGGGTCTTTGATTTCCATCAAAAAGAATGTGAAAGACATATTGATTCCTTCCGAAGAGATGAGAATCGAAGTGAATCCGATGGATTATGAAGAATTTTGTGATGCGATTGGATTGAACTATATGAATTTGGCCAGTCTTTATGATTATCAGAAACCGATTGGGGATTCAATCAATCGAAAACTAATTCGAGATTTCAGGATGTATGTGGCGATCGGAGGGATGCCACAGGCTGTTGAGGCATATATTGAAAAAAGAAATTTCTCTCAGATTGATGACGTGAAGAAAGAAATCATAAAATTATATGAGGAAGATTTGAAGAAGATTGATGGCAGTGGACGTCTTTCAGCTATCTTTCAATCAGTTCCTTCTCAGTTGGTAGCGAACAAAAGAAATTTCTCATTTCGGGCGGCTGGAAACAAAGGAAAAACTGCGAAAGATGATGAAAGAATCTATGATTTGGTCGATTCGAAGATCGTCAATATCTGCTATCGAGTGACAGAACCTTCTTTGGCTTTGAATCAGTCGATTGAACTCGACAAATTCAAAATGTATCTTTTGGATACCGGTCTATTCGTCACAATGCTCTTCAACAGCGGATTGCATGAATGCGAAGATATTTACAGTAAATTGCTGTCGAATGATCTGAACCTCAATTTGGGCTATCTTTATGAAAATATGATTTCCCAAATGATGGTGGCCGAAGGAAGGAAACTTTTTTATCACACGTGGGCGAAGAAAGATTCGTCCCATCATTACGAAATAGATTTCTTATTCGCATCCAAAGGAAAGGTGACTCCTCTCGAAGTAAAATCCAATAAAATCGTTCCTCATGCATCAATTGATGCCTTCAAGGAAAAATACTCGAAAGTCTGTGGTCAGAGATATTTGGTTTCATCGAAAGATTACAGGCGAATGGATGACTTGATCAATCTTCCATATTATCTTTTTCCAACTTTCCTAAAAAACAACTAGAAAACTATATCTTCTACCAAAAATATACAAGAGCAACTGTTCTTTTACGGATAGAGATGCTTCCTATTTATACGTGATGCTTGATGTCAATCCGCAATAGGTTTTTGTTTTGTCCCAGTCCTGGGAAGACAATCTCACCTGGACACTGGCACCATTGGATCCAGTCTTTCCCCACTGGTTGGTTGCTTCTGCCATCAAAAGATAGTCAGAGGAAGAGGCACTGGTGAATGTGTTTTTACTCAAGGTGATGACGGCAGAGATATTCGTCAGATAAAACATCGGGACATTCTCTGTCGTGACCTTGAAGGTACAGCCTGTCGCATTGAAGTAATCCGTTCCTTCACTCGAATCGCCTGAGAAGGACTGATAGATGAAGATGCCACCATTCTCGATGGTATGCGTACTGGAATTCGAATCGCTGGTTCCGGTTCGATTTCCATTTCCAGTGCAAGTGAAATCACAGTCCGTCAATGTCGCACTCGAGCCTCCTTCGACGACGACCATTTGGGCTTTGTTTGCGCTCCCTGTGGAAGAAGAAACAGTGATGGAATCAGTCGAATAGACAAGAGGAGAACCATTGGAATTCGTCTCGAGCTCCATATTCGAGGCGACGATATTTCCTCCGCCTCGATCATTGGCCAAGGCTGCACAGGAAACACCCTGAGTGACAATCTTCGTGTTGTCTGCTGTGATATTTCCTCCATAGGTGGTGTGAAGCCCTCGTGATCCAGCTGAACCGGAGGTATTGATTGTGGAAGAGGAGATATTCACATTGGCATCATTGGTGGCGACAATCGCATTGGATCCATTGCTGGATGTTGAGATATTGGCATATTTTATGGTTGCCTCTGAGGAGGAACCGGAAACCACGATTCCGGAATTGATGCCATAGAAATTGTAGTCATCATCGACCTGGCCATTGCTGGCCTCACTTCCAGATTTCGAAATCTGGACATAAGATGAGGCAGTCCCAGTGATGTTCAGCTTTCCTCCATTGATGACAAGGAAGACAACCTGATTGCTCGAAGATGAGGCGCTGAGATATTCTCCAGATTCGATGTTGACGCTGACGCCATCGATGAGATAGGCGGCTGCGATGGTCTTGGTGATTGTTTGCCTATTATAGACGAAAGAGACAATCGCATTTCCACTCTTGATCTCATTTCCTGAGGTATCATAGACCTTATCAGAATCGACCGACTGCGTCACGGAGGAACTATTCTCAGCAATAGAAGGTAATGCATTCTGGCCTGCTCTGCAGGCTGTCAAGAACAACAGAACAAAGAGAGACGGAATCAATAATTTTACATTTTTCATAATCTTATCGACCTCCTTTATTGGAAATGATTCTAGGATGGATGCCTTAAAGGAAACTTAACATCGAATCTTTTTCTTCATCGAAAAAAATCCATGACATTCCTTCTATCTGAAGAAAGAGTCTGCCATGGATATGAATCAGTCATCGTATAGAATCTTTTGAGAATAACGTGAGGTTGCTTGCTGAATGAAGAACCTAATCCTTAATCGGCATGATGATGTCTTTGAAGAACTGAACTGCATTCCCTTTTCCCAAGACTTTGTTCAGCGTATTGGAGGAAGGATTTCCAAGAGAGATCATCTTGTTCTGGAATACTTTTAGTTTTTCGATGCTCTTTTCATCTCTTGTTGCACAATCGATTGTCTTTTTATATTCCTGCAATGCATCGAGAATCATGTCTTTCAGTTCTTTTTCATTCTCTTTTGTTCCGCACTTGATCAGAGAGCCTTTCATTCTTTCAGAGACATACCAGTCCTTCTTTTCGTCATAGTCTGAAACGCATTTGTATTTCTCACTCAATGAAAAGAGATTGTCGAAATCATCCTTTGTTGAAGTGTTATAGAACTCGACATAGGCTAATCTTTTCTTTCCCATGCTTATGGTATCGACCAATAAATACGGAACATTGAGTCCTTCACTCGGAGTGAAGGAAATGGTGGTCAGACTCATCAGATGAAGCATGGATGACTTCATCATCATGATATAGCCGAAATGATCGGCCTTATACAGTTTGACATGCATTTTCATCATCGAAAGAAGTTTCGGATATTTCAACAGCCTATATTTTCCAATGTCGATATCCTGAGAGAGTGCGAATCCATTGAGTATGGATTCATCGATGAATTGTTTTGCCATAGTTTTGGTACTTCTTTTTATCTAAAAACCATCTATAGGGTGATGTATTCCACCTTCGATGCATGCTTCATTGTCTTGGAATCATAGCTGATGCCAAGAAGGAGAACCTTTCCCTTGTAGGAACCCAAGGAGGAGAAATACTCTTTCTCCTTGATCTGGGATATGGCATCCTCAGGAGTGGAGTCGACCTTGAGCTCGACGATGAATGGGATATGTGTATTATCCTTTGGAAGAATGGCGATATCGCTTCTTCCCTTCAGGGATGTAGACTCCTTATGGAAGTCATACCACTGTGTCATGG
>CAVCCX010000046.1:0-4190 GCA_963600815.1 Bacteroides uniformis
GAAGGTCGAATAGGTTGTGCCTAGGTCAATGCCAACATCCACTTTTTTCATGTTTTTGCTCCTTATAGGAAAGATTTACATCAAAGACATCTTTTGAACTTGTTCGATGCCCGCCTTATTGGCTTCATCCGATTTTCTCTTCGGGAAGCAGTGATAGGTCTTGCCAGTGGCAACTTCAATCAAATCGAAGGAGATGATACCGTTGGCATCAATCTGGACACCGATATGAACCTGGGAATCACCCGGAAGAGGAGTCTCAAGCTTGACCGGTTCTTCTTCATAGATTTCGACGCACTGATCCACCGGAACGATGCTCTCCATGGAATCATTTTCCATGATGTAGACACCGACAGACGAGATCATAGCCGGATCATTGGAAAGGACCAAACCGCCATCGACAGAATCGGTTCCCGAAGATGGCTTATCCATGCCTTTGATGATGACGTTGTTGACAAAAGAGGTATTTTTCGAACGGTCATAGAACTTGAAGCCATAGGACTTCGTGCAGATTTCATGGATTTCCGGAGCACCGGCAGCAGCCGTCAGGGAACCGGCCATGAACTTGTTGGTATCTTCGCCCTTGGCTTCGGCTTCCTTCTTGAGTTCTTCGGCTTCGCTGACCGATAGGACACGGCTGGCAATCAAGGCAGCACCCATAGCGACAGCCTTATTCGGTTCGAACTGGCCAAGAGGCTTATTGTAGGTTGCTTCGAGTTTCTTCTTAACCTGCGGCATGAAGGTCGAGCCACCGACAAGGATGATTTCGTCGATGTCATTCTGCATAGTGATTCCCTTTTCGGAAAGCATTTTATCGACCAAATCAACCGTTTCCTGTAAGAGGGATTCGGTCAGTTCATCGAATTTGTCTCTGGTGATTTCGATTTTCTCTTTGACACCATTATAGGAAGGAATCAGGAATGTGGATTCTCTGTTCGTCAAAGCCTTCTTGGCCTTTTCGATGTTCTCGGAGAACCAAGCCTTGGATTCCGGATCGTTGGCCATATCTTCTTCGGAGATATCCGGATGCTTCATGCAGAATTCATTGCGGACATAGTCAGCCAATGTGGCATCCCAGTCCTTGCCACCCAACTGATGGTTTCCATCTGTGCAGATGACCTTGAGGGACTTGTTATCGGAAGTATAGTCGATATTCAGAACGGTGCAGTCAAAGGTTCCGCCGCCAAGATCGTAGATGAGAACCTGCTTCTTCATATCGGCCGCCTTTTCATGGGCATAGGCGATGGCAGCAGCCGTCGGTTCATCCATGATCTTGAGGACTTCGACATGTCTTCCATCATCCAAGACGACACTTTCACCGGCGAACTTCGTGGCATTTCTGGCTTCTTCGCCGAAATAGGCAGGGCAGGTGATGACAACGCCTTCGACCTGTTCACCCAAGGCGGCTTCCGCATCGGTGATGAGTTTCTTCAAAATGATCGTCGAAACAGCGGCAGCGGAATATTCCTGTCCATTGATGTAGCACTTGTAGTCCGGATCGCCCATGTAGTTCTTGACACGTTCGACGATGTTTTCCGGATTCATGGCACCTTCGCTTCTAGCCATGGAACCGACAACGGTGTTCTCTCCATTTGGATCGAAGAAGACAACAGACGGGGTCGTCTGTTCGCCTTCCTGGTTGTCACAGACTCTGACAATGCCTGTATCATCGACATAACTGACGCAAGAATAAGTCGTACCTAAATCAATACCGATTCTTTTTCCCATAATTTTTCTCCTTTTTATGTTATTTCACTAATCGATAAATCTTCACTTTGGCGCGTTTGAGCACCTTTCCATCAAAGACGTAAGCAGGCGAGATGGCTTCGGCCACTTTTCCATGCAATTCCTGTTTGTCCTCTCCAACGTTGACATAGCCGAGAGACATCTGCGTTTTCGTGTCATAGGCCGAATCGATTTCCGGCATGCTCTCAACGCTGATTCCGCATTCGAAGAGGATTTCATCCATCTCGAAGGTAAGACGGTCAAGCGCCCTCTTGAAGAGTTTCACATATGTGTCTTTGTCTTCTTCTTCCTTGATCAAATCGATCTGCGCCTGAATTTCGTTCTTCAGTCGGAGCAATTTTCTTAAGACAGGATAGAGAATGACCTGGCATTCCTGATTCTTCACAGACGCATTCAGTTTGATGGCCTGTGAGACAAGAGCGTCCGTCACTTCCTTTTCCTTGAGAAGTCCAAGAAGTTTTCCATTCACGTCGTTCATGTAGGCTTCGATATCTTCCATCGAATGGAAGGTCGGCTTTTCGATCTCGATATCCGTTGCCAAGGGAAGCGTCGTCTCAAAGGATGGTGCCGCCTTGGACGCAAAGATATTTTTTCCATTGTAGGTGAATGTGCCATCCGGCTCTTCGACCAATTGGATATCCTGCAACAATCCTTCAAAGGAATCCGCAAACATGCTGAAGTAGTCTTTCAGTGTGGCAAGATCATAGTCGTATTTCTTCAGATCGTCATTCTGCTTGACTAAACTTTCCCGGAATCCAATCAGATACGAGGCCAAGGATTTGAAGAGAGACTTCTCGAGTCCGTTTCGATAGTCTGAAAGTTCCTTGCTCAGATCGAGAATGTTTTTATCTTTCTGATTCAGGGAAGAAATCATCGTCTTCATACCCTGGAAATAGTTGAGAAGAAGGGTTTCGAATTTCTCATATTCGAGGAAGGAAGCTTCTTTGACTTCTTCCTTTATTTCTTCAGCCACTTCATCCTTGACAGGTTCTTCAGCCACTGGAGTCTCATTTTCCACAGGTGGGACAGTCTCTTCTTCCTTCACTGCATTTTCTTCGACCGGTTTGCTCTCTCCTGTTTCCGCACTTTCCTCAAGAGCCGGTGCTGCTTCAGCAGGATTCACCGATCCAAAAGGACATTCGTCATCCTCTTGTGGCGTAGGAGTTTCTTCTTTTTTGACGTCTTGGCCAGGATTTTCTGGATCAAACAATTCAATTTCTTCGATAGCCATGATTCCTCCTTGAATCTTTCATAAGGTGCTCTGCCTTATGGGTTATATAGATAAATATCTTAAACATTATTTAACCTATTTATTTAATGAGCTTAGAAGCAATTATATCAATCAAACAAAGCGAAATAAAGCGGATACATGCCTTTTTTTCACACAAAAAAGCATTTTTTAAGGAAAACCGCTAAAGAAGTTCTTAAGTTCCGCTAAAAAAGTGCTTGACATGTAACAATCTCTCCAATAGAACAAAATTGCTTGTTCATTCTTTGCTCAAAAAAACATACTAGATAAAAATATAAAAAGAAAATATACTTTGATGAAAATCCAAAAAATCAAGTATCGATAAGAAAACTCTTAAATTTTCAACATTTTTTTGTCATGATTTCCTTTGGGTTTTCAAGGTAAGCTGTCGGCTGAAGAGGATAATCCATCAGTCTTTCCTTAGTCTGATATCCCCAAAGTACCGAAAAAATACTTCCGCATCCAAGATTGTGCGCTGTCTGGATATCGGTCACCGAATCACCGAAATAGGCGACCTTGGAAAAGTTGAGATGTGCGTCTTTTGTCTGCTCAATGAAAGGCAATGGATCTGGCTTTGTCTTTCCGCCAAGAGGAACACCGACAACCTTCGAGAACAGTCCCTTCGGAAAAACATGGTCGACAATCTCCTGGGCGATTTTTTCTGGTTTATTGGTATAGACAAATAAGAGAATCCCTTCTTCTTTCGCTTTCTGAAGCGATTCAAGGATTCCAGGGTAGGGTTTTGTCTTATTCATAGAATGTTTCAGATAATATTCATAGTAGACATCAAAGACAGACTGGAACTGATCTTCCTTTTTTCCTTTCATCGCTCTTTTGATCAGCATGACCGATCCATTTCCAAGATAGCTTTCACATTCCTTGTAGGAAACAGTCGGCAAACCATGTTTTTCAAGAGAAAAGTTGACGGCATCGCAAATATCTTCGTTCGTATTGACAATCGTCCCATCCATATCGAAAACAAACGCTTGAAATTCTTTGTTCATATGCTTAAAAAGCCTCAAGAAAATTATACCATTTTTCTTTCTATTTTTTTCTTGAAAAATTCAACCCGATTTTTTGTCGATTTTTTCATAAATGCTTTCTTTCATTTTTCATCCACAATCTTTTTATTTCCATTACAAGTTTTTACATATGTACTTTCAATGTTTTTGACAATATCAACTCAAGCAAATGAATT
>CAVCCX010000046.1:4200-14714 GCA_963600815.1 Bacteroides uniformis
GAAGAAAAAAAAATATGAAAAATCATTGTTTTTTCGTTCAAAAATCTTTATATTTTTTAACTTGTAAAAAGGAGGTCACAGAAAATGACTGAAAAGTCTTCGACACAAGCTGTTTCCGCTGACAAAAACGAGTACATCATCCAACTGAAAAATGTCACGAAAATCTTTGATGGCACCACTGTCATCGACAAAATGAATCTGAACATTCGTAAAGGTGAATTCGTTACGATTCTAGGACCATCCGGATGTGGAAAATCCACGACGCTGAGAATGATTGCCGGCTTTGAAACCTGTGATTCAGGCGACCTTCTTCTCAACGGAAGAGATATTGTTCCTGTTCCACCTTATAAAAGACCGATCAACACCGTCTTCCAGCACTATGCCCTTTTCCCAAATCTCGATGTCTATGACAATGTCGCCTTCGGATTGAGAAACAAAAAGCTTCCTGTTCCGATTCTTGATAAGGATAAGAAGCCTGTCTTAAGAGTCGACAAGGCCCAGGTCAAATATCTTCGCAGCCAGATCAAACGTTTCACAAAAGATAAGATCATCTCCGAAGAAGAAAGAGAGGCCCGTCTTTCCGAACTCGAAAAGAAACTCGAGGAAACCTTATCCAATCCGGTTCCCGCCTATAGTTATAAGCATCTGAGCGAAACGGAGATTGATGACAAGGTCGTCCACGCCCTTTCCATCGTCGATCTCGATGAATTGGAAGATAGAGACATCTCCACCCTTTCCGGCGGTCAGCAGCAGAGAGTCGCCATCGCCAGAGCCATCATATGCGAACCACAGATCCTTCTTCTTGATGAGCCTTTGGGTGCTCTCGATCTCAAGATGAGAAAGGATATGCAGATCGAACTCAAGGAAATGCACAAGCGCCTCGGCATCACCTTCATCTATGTCACCCACGACCAGGAAGAAGCCTTGACCATGTCGGATACCATCATCGTCATGAACAACGGCGTCATTCAGCAGATTGGCTCTCCGGAAAACATCTACAACGAACCGGTCAATGCCTTCGTCGCCGACTTCATCGGTTCCTCGAACATCTACAACGGAACCTATCTCGGAGACAAGAAGGTCCGTTTCCTCAATGCGACCTTCAGCTGCGTCGACGAATTCGAGAAAAATGAAAGAGTCGATGTCGTTGTCCGTCCGGAGGATCTCAAGCTGTCCAAAGCCCCTCTTGAAGGCTATGTCCAGGGAAGAATCCAGTCCAAGGTCTTCAAAGGCATCCATTATCAGTATGTCATCATGGTCGGCCATGATGAAGTCTTAGCCCAGTCCATCGACGACTATGACAAGGAAGCGCCGATCTATCTCAATATCCTTCCCGATGGCATCCACCTCATGCACAAGTCCGTCGATACGAACATCTATACCGATTCCTACATCGGAAAAGATCATCTCGTCTATATCGATGAACAGCCCTTCGAATGTGACTTATCCAAGCTCTTCCCCAACTCCAGCGTCAACGAAGACAATATCGTCACCTATGACAAGAAACACTATGATTTTGCCGATGCCGATGTCGTCGTCACCGTCGATCCGCACAAGATTCTCATCAGCGATGATACCAGCGAAGCCCAGATTGTCGGAAGAGTCATCAACTCGGTCTGGAAGGGTGATCACTATTCCATCCTTGTCAGAAGCGAAGATGAGGAAGACTTCATCGTCTCCACGCCCGACACCTACAACCCCGATGATATCGTCGGCTTGAAGATCAACAAGGAAGACATCCAGATGCGATTCAAGGGAAATCTGGACGATTACGAGGTGGAGTGAAATGGAAGCATCTCTCAAAGAAACGGGCAACATCAACGTCATCAACCCGAATAAAAAGAACCGTTCCCCGAAAGCCAGAAAGCACTACAAGGTCAATAGCAACAGCAAAAGATTCGTCAAGTCTCTTTCTCTTCCCTTCGCCCTGTTCCTGCTTCTCTTCGTTCTGATTCCGATTCTCTTCATCATCTTCTATGCCTTCACGGATGCGAATGGACATTTCACCTTCAATGCCTTTGTCAGCTTCTTCACCAACACGGTCAAGCTCAACGTCCTTCTCATCTCGATTCTGATCGGTGTCTTCAATACCCTTCTCTGCCTTTTGATCACATTCCCGCTCAGTTATCTTCTTGCCAATCCGAAAATCAACAAAAACTACGTTCTCGTCATGCTCTTTGTCATGCCGATGTGGATCAACTTCGTTCTCAGAACCGGCGCACTCCGCGACCTTCTGACCATCGTGTTGGGATGGTTTGACACCACGACGGGTGAACATCCGCTCTTCTGCACGATGATCGGCATGGTCACCAACTACATCCCCTTCACCATCCTTCCTCTTTATTCGACCATGCTCAAGCTCGACCGCAGCCAGATTGAGGCTGCCTCCGACTTAGGCTGCAATCCATTCGAAGTCTTCACAAGAAATATCATTCCGCAGGCCATGCCCGGCATCATCTCCGCCGGCATGATGGTCTTCATGCCGACCATTTCCTCCTACGTCATTTCCGATACCCTGTCAGAAGGAAAAATCATGCTGTTTGGAAACTCCATCTATCTTTCCTTCTCCTATTCCGACTGGAACGGAGGTTCCTTCATGTCTCTGATCATGCTGATCATCATCTTCATCGTCATGTTTGCCACCAGAAAGTTCGAACGAACGGGTGAGAAGGGAGCAAGCTCATGGTAAAGAAAATCCTATCCTATTGCTACATCTATCTGATTCTGCTTTTCATCTATCTTCCGGTCTTCTATCTCATCGTCTTCTCCTTCACAGCCAGCACGACCTTGGGTGTGTGGTCTGGTTTCTCCTTCAAGCTGTATGGCGACTTATTCACCAACAAGGAAACCCTCACCGCCTTAGGAAACACCCTCATCATCGCCGCCATCAGCGCTGTCGTGTCCACCTTGATCGGATCTCTTGGTGCCATCGGTCTCTTCTATTGCAAGAAAGGATTCAGAAGCCTGCTTGAAAACATCAACCAGATTCCGGTCGTCAATGCCGAAATCGTCATCGCCATGTCCTTGACGGTCATGTTCGTCTTCATCGGAAAATACATCTTCAACGGCGCCTCCATCTTCTCCTTCTGGACGCTTCTGATTGGTCATTGCGCACTCGGCATCCCCTTTGTCTATCTCAACGTCAAGCCAAAGCTTGCCCAGATGGATCCTGCCTTATATGAAGCCGCTCTGGACTTAGGTTCCACCCCGACCAAGGCACTCCACCAGGTCATCCTTCCCCAGGTCATCCCGGGCATCATCTCCGGACTCATGCTTTCCTTCACTTTGTCGCTGGATGATTTCATCGTCACGGCGTTCACAAGGGGAAGCGGACTATTGAGCGGTTCAAGCCAGATCGAGACTTTATCCACCTTGGTTCAGACCAAGATCAAGAAAGGCTCCCTGCCACCGGAACTTCGTGCTTTGACAACCATCATCTTCTTGATTGTTCTTGCAATTGTCATCTTCCGTTCGATTCAGGTCAATCGTCAGGCAAAGAAATCGAAGAATAAATTCTTCAATGCACATGCAAAGAAGAGAGCTTCTTTGATTGTAAAGGAGTTCAAATAATGAAAAGAAGAAAATTTCCCTTATTTGTCGCTTTGTCGATTCTATCCGTCCTTTCCCTTCCTGCCTGTGCCGAAAGCGAAAAGAATGCCAAGGACACCTCTTCTGAAAACATTATCCTGAATGTCTACAACTCTGCCGACTACATCCTTGAAGACTCCTATGAGGAAAATGCCGAAGGAAAGAAAGAACTTGTCCCTGGATTAGTTTCTCAATTCGAGGACTACTGCAAGGAAGAATATGGCGTCAACGTCCAGGTCAACTATTCCACCTTCGATACCAATGAGAACATGCTTTCCGAGCTCAAGACCGGAAAAGCCAACTACGATCTTGTCTGTCCGAGCGACTATGTCGTCCAGAAGATGATCCGTGAAAACATGATCGAGCCGTTTGATGAAGGCTCGACCCCCAACTATGACAAATATGTCTCCCGCTATGTCCTAAGCAAGATCAATTCGATCGAGATCAATGGAAAAAGCAACATCGTCGGAAACTATATCCGTGGCTACATGTGGGGAACGCTCGGTATCCTCTATAATGACAACTACTTCGCATTGCAAAGCCGAGGCATCACTTCTGAGGAAATGGATGAGGATATGAAATCCTGGGATTCCTTATGGGATGAGAAATATCGAAATCTCCTTTCCATCAAAGACTCCGTGAGAGATACCTATGCCTTAGGCATCTTCCATACCTACAACGATGATTTCGAACTCAACGGAAAAGATTATCAGGGGCTTTCGACCTTGAAGAATCTTCATGACGAGAAGAAGCTCAGCGATGAAGAATACAATGAGAAAGTCACGGAAATCTTCAATCTCTGCGATGATACAACCCTGAAGAGAGTCGGCGAGCAGCTTGTCGAACTCAAGTCGAAGGCCTTCGGCTTTGAAGTCGACAGCGGAAAGACCGACATGGTCAAAGGCGATAAATTCGCCATCAACCTTGCCTGGTCGGGCGATGCCGCCTACGCCATGGATCTAGCCGACGAATATTCCGAATCCGGAACCATCGAAGGCGAAGAAGTCGAAGATGCCAAATCCGGAACCGACCTCAAGTATGTCCTTCCCGAAACCGGAGCCAATATCTGGTTCGACGGATGGGTCATGCCCAAAGGGGCCAACAAATTATGGGCAAGCCGCTTTGTCGATTTCCTCTCTATGCCCGAGAAAGCTGCAGCCAATATGGAATATATCGGCTATACGCCTGTCATCGCCGGCGATTCCATCCTTGAACTGATCCAGTCCTGGTACGATGAAAGATACGACGAAGAGACCGAAGAGATGGACTATGATTCCATCGATGAAGACGATGAAGGCTTCTCCGAGGAATATTTCACCAAGGATATCCGATATTTCTTCAAAGACACCCTCGAAGAAAAAGATCTCGATGAAGATGGTGTCTTCATCCTCTCGCTCGATAGCAAGAACAAGCAGTTCGATACCCAATATCCTGCCGAGGAGGAACTTCCTCATCTCGCTGTCATGGCCGACTTTGGCGAACAGAATGCCAGCATGCTCCTCATGTGGGAATCCGTGAAGAACACATCTCTTCCCATCTGGTCCTACTTCCTCATTCTTGCCGCCTTCCTTATCATCATCGGCCTCTTCATCTTCTCCTATGTGAAGAAAGCCGCTGTGAGAAAAAGAAGAACAGAAAGAAAACTCGAAAGAGAAAGAAAAGCCGCTGCGAAATAAGTTTTGTTCAACGAGCCAGGCATCCAGAAATGGAGTCCTGGCTTTTCTTGTGCGAGAGAAAGAAATCAACCAAATCTTTCCCAATCTGATATCTGGTATCATATGTCTTTTGCCACTTTTTCAAAATGAAAAATAGACACGATTGTACTGAACCCCTTTTGCCAGACTAAAAAAGAATGATAGCACTACATTGGGATGGGTGCAACGCTCCTGTTTCCAACAGGAGCGCCGCCGAGAAGTGCCACGATTCTCTCATTGTTGTATCAAGACTATACAACTTTTTGGATTCCTCGTAGCTGTGGAACTCTTTTTTTATGGCCATAAAACATCTTGAACAAGAACATTCAGCAATGGTAAGATATCACTGATAAATAATTCAGTGAATAAAAAGTCAGTGTTATGGAGGCACATCATGTTCATTCATCGAGAGAAAGAAATACAGGAAATCAATGACGAACTAAACAAAACATCCAGAAAAATCGTCCTATATGGAAAAAGAAGAGTCGGCAAAACTGCTCTGCTCAAGAAAATCATGGAAGAACGAAAAGACTGCATTTATTTCGAATGCATCCAAGATACATTGGATGCAAATCTGAAATTGTTGAAAATGATTTTAGAAAAAGCCCTCTCTCTTCCTTCCTATGTTTCCTTTGAGTCCTTTGAACAGGTCTTTGAATATCTTGATAGCCTCAAAAAGAAATACACAATCATCATCGATGAATATCCGTATCTGAAGAAACTGAACAACCCAGATACAATCGACAGCATTTTCCAGAATCTGTTCGATAATTATTCGAACAGCCTGAATTTCATTCTCTGTGGATCTGAAATCAACATGATGGATCAGCTTCTGACGCAAGGCAATCCTCTTTTTGGGAGATTCACGAAAAAGATCTATCTCGAGGAATTGAACTATCTTGAGTCCTCCTCCTTTTATGAGAACAGATCCATCATGGATAAAATCGCTTTTTATTCTGTCTTTGGCGGAAGTCCGTTCATCAATTCCTTTCTAAATAAAGAAGAATCCCTGGAAGATAACATAAAAAGACTCTTCTTGGATGAACAGAGTCCTGTTTACAACTATGCGGACTCCTTGCTCATTTCCGATGCCATCAATCATTTGCAGGCAAAAAAAATCATCGCCTTCATCGCAAACGGAAAGAAAAGATATTCCGAAATCGAAAGCCATGTCGATATCGAAAAGACAGGAAAAATCGCAAAATCATTGAAATCCTTAGTGGCAATCAAATTGCTGAAAAAGACGTATCCGATGAACAAAATGAACGATGATAAAAAAGCCTATTACGAAATCAATGACAATGTCCTACGATTTTTCTACACCTATGTCTATGGAAGGAATTCCTTGATTGTCTCTCTTGGAAAAGAAAACTTCTATGAATCCTATATAAAAGAATCTCTTCTCACCTTCATATCCCATCGCTTTAAGGAAATCGTCCGAAATTATTATTCTCTCTTAAGCCGAAACGGAACGCTGAAAGGGGTCAAAAATATCGGAACCTACTATTATGATGATTCGAAGAACAAGACGAATGGTGAATTCGATGTCGCCATTGAATTCAATGATCACATCCAAATCACCGAAGTGAAATACTATAAAAACAAACTGACAAGAAAAGAAATGGAAAAAGAAGTCGAGCAGATAAAAATGCTGAAAACCAATTTCAAGATTCAATATGCATTTGTCGCAACATCCGGTTATGAGGAATCACCCTATGAATGTATCGACATCCATTCCTTGTATGACGAAAAGATTCTCTGTTCATGTTAGGAAGAATTGTTCTAACCAATTCTCTTTAGGATGGCCATGACGAGTTCCTTTGCGATATTGATCTTGCTGACAGCCTCGATTTCCGTAAAGAAGGCATTGCCATTGGCTTCAATGAAGACAGGTTTTCCTTCATCCGAGATACCGACATCAATGCCGGCATAAAGAAGTCCAAGTGCTTCACTTGCCTTCAAGGCAAGTTCTTTATAGGATTCATCCAAAATATCTGTTACATCCTTTCCTGTTCCGCCAAGTGCGATATTGGAACGAAAATCATGACTGTTTTTTCTTTCCATGCAGGCGATGACCTTGCCATCAATCACGATGATACGATAGTCATGGCCCTGATGAAGAGAAAGAAATTTTTCATAAAGATGTTGGGTGAGACAATATTTCTCTTCGATATCCTCAAGTTCTTTCCGGTCATGGACAAGAAGAACCTGTCTACCCAAGGAACCATGACATTCCTTGAAGACAAGAGGATATCCAAGCCTTTTCTCTAAAATATCCAAGAACTGTTTTCTCTTCTCCATATCCGGATTTTGTGTATAACATAGAGGAGCAGGAATCGTCTCTGGAGCCAGGACGCCTTCATTCTGAAGAGAGAGAATCGAGAGCATCTTGTCATCGGAAAGCATCATCGATTCATAGGAATTGAATAAGGGAAGCTTCATGGAAAGAACCTTGGCAAGATACATATCCTTGTCAAAATCCATAGCAAAGGAATATGCACTCAAGTCCAACTCGATTTCATCGCCACGGCAAAAAGGAAGAAGGGAAATGGCATCCCTCACTTCGCATTCCACCCCATATGGAAGAAATTCTTCTTTGAGTCTTTCGATCTTATAGGCATTGTTCGGATTGTTCAGATATCCGTTGATGACAAAAAGAGCTTTTTTCATAGATGATTTTTCATTTTAGCGAAAAAGGCTGGATTTCATTTCTGATGAATCCTAGCCTTTCTTTTTTATTTCAGATTTTCGGCGATATCCCTGGCGACAGAGACACCGGTTGCACTGGCCTGCATGAGACCTCTTGTGACACCCGCGCCATCGCCGATGGCATAAAGACCTTCGATATCGGTCATGAAGCGGTTATCGACTTTGATCTTAGAAGAATAGAACTTCACCTCGACACCATAAAGAAGGGTGTTCTTGCTATAAAGGCCTGGCGCGATGTTATCGAATGCCTTGAGGGCCTCGACAATGCTCGTGAGCTGTCGATGGGGCAAGACAAAGGACAAGTCGCCGGGAACAGCCGTCTTCAAAGTCGGAACGGTCGTCGATTTGGCTAAACGGGAGGCCGTGGTTCTTCTTCCCTTGAGAAGATCACCTAAACGCTGGACCATAATCGGACCGCCGGTGAGCATATTGGCAAGCTTGGCCACATACTGACCATATTCGATCGGTTCATGGAATGGTTCGGTGAACTTGGTGGAGACTAAGACAGCAAAGTTCGTATTGTTCGTCCAAAGCTTGGTATCGCCATAGGAATGGCCATTGACGACAGCCAATCCGCCTTCATAGTGTTCTTCAGAAACGACACCGCCTGGATTCATGCAGAAAGTTCTGACCTTGTTCTCATAGGTATCGGCATAATAGACCAATTTCGCTTCATAGAGGACCTTGGTCAGTTTGTCCATGACGGAATTCGGACATTCGACACGGACACCGATATCGACTTCATTGTTCGTATTGACAAGGCCGAGTTTCGTTGCCTGCTTGCTGAGCCAATCGGCACCGCCTCTTCCTGGGGCGACAACAATATGTTCAGAATAGACAATCTCTTCCTCTTTGCCACGTGTCTGGATTTTTACACCGACAACCTTGTTGTTCTCTTTGAGAATGTCATGAGCGGTTGTCAGTTCCAGGAAAGTCGTATTTGTCTTTTCGACAAGATAATCATGCATGCCAATCAAGACAGAGACCGCTCTTTCGGTTCCCAAATGTCTCACCGGGCACTGCACGAGGTGAATATTGTATTTCGAACATTCATAGGCGATTTCTTCCACACGTGGATCATCCTGGCCGAACACTTCCTCGGTCGCTCCGAAATGGAGATAATACTGATCGGCATCATGGATCAATTCCATCGCCTTCTCATGGCCGACATATTCGTTGATATGTCCGCCGACTTCATCATTGAGAGATAATTTTCCATCGGAGAATGCGCCGGCTCCGGCCCATCCGTTGACGATGGCGCAGGGATCGCAATGAACGCAATATCCCAATTTTCTTGCAGGGCAGGTTCTGGATGCAAGATTTCTTCCCTGATCGACAATCAGAACTTTGGCATCGGGCTTCTTGGCCGTCAGCTCGAGAGCTGTAAAAATGCCAGCCGGACCCGCTCCGATGATAATTGCATCATAATGTTTATTTTCCATAAGTCGCGCCTCCCCAAAGAATGCATTTGATTATACTATATGAAAGCCCTTAACCCTAATGATATTTCATGAAAACTCTATCACGGATGAAAGTCTTTCCTTTGCTGCCGTTTCATCTTATAATATTCGATAATCACTTCCGTTTCACACCATTTTTATCATATTTTGATGGTCATTCCTGGACGCACACCATAGGAATCCTGGTTGAGAACCGAGGTTTCCACATTTCCGGACGCATTCACATCATTCACATAGCGTGCGAAGGAATTGTCTGGAGAACGTGTCCAATAGGTCGAGCAATTTTTTATGTTGCCACTCGTTTTGGAAACAGCACCCGAGGCAATAGCATAGTCCGTCAATCTTCCCACACGGGCAGAATCATTGGCAAAATAGGACGTGTTCTTATATTCCTGATAGCTGAGAAGATAGAGATTGTCGGATGTATTCTCACATGCATAGCGGTTGGTGCCATTCGACGTCGTAGAAGCAGAATTATCCACGCTCTTCAACTGAATCGAGGAAGAATCAAGAGAGAAGGCTGTCTGATAGAAATCAGAATTCAGCCAGGAACGGATTTCCGAATTCTTGTAGTTATTGGCATAAAATCCATTCACTCTTCCGTCATAGGATGCGTTATAGCGATGGGCATCCAAGACAAGAGAGGAAACAAGAGAATATTCTCCCTTCTCAGAAGAAAGAATCTTCCATTTGATCGGTTCACACTTGAACCAATAAGTCGTTCCACTCGCGATAGCTGTTCCGTCTTCAAAAGCATAGGTCGATTCATAAGGAGAAGCATTCTTCTTTGCATAATAGGAACCATTGTAGAGGTAATAGCCATTCTCCTCTGCTGTGGTCAATGTGTTCAGAGTGGAAAGAAGCGTATGATCAGAGACATGGGTCTGTGGATAAATACCATACGTGATGGTGTTCGTATTCTCATCCAAAGAAGGAAGAATACCCATTTTCCTTTGTTCATCAGCATCGGGTGTCGCAAGGAAACGCGCAACAAGAGAAACATCACTCGCCGGCATCACAAAGGAATAGGTCTCCTGATTGCTCACCTTCTTTGTTCCATCAT
>CAVCCX010000047.1:0-14136 GCA_963600815.1 Bacteroides uniformis
TTTTTGAAGGCGATGGCAATGAGAAAACCAATTCCATATACGCATCGAATGTTGCTTGGTATGTCTTTGTATTATTCTTCCATATTTGCAAAATCGAAATGATACCCTATTACAATTTCTATTCTTTTTGATTATTCTATTCTTGAGGTATTGCAATATGGAAATTTTGACAAATATCCATTCAGTAAAAGATACTATGGTGGTTCCGAAAGAAAAGTTGGTCTCCTTATCGAAGGAATGCCATATATGCTCAAGTTCAGAAAAGAACTCCTTTTGGGTTTCAATATAATACAGTATCCGAATATCTTGGAAGCCATATTTATCAATCCATTGGTATTCCCTGTCAAGACACTGCTCTTGGTACCTACCATAATGAAGAAGCCGTTGCCTGCAAGGACTTCATGACGGATGGTTTTCAGTTTGTTCCTTTCAATGATGTCGTGGAATCCACGATTGAAGAAGATAAAGATCTTTATCAATATACTTATGTTGATATCATGCATCTGCTGATTCTGAATAAGTAACTGACGGATGTCGAAGAGAGCATATCCTCTTTCTTTGACATCTATATTGTCGATGCTTTGATCGGCACTCTGAAGTTTCTTGATTTGGAATCGGAAATAAGGAAAGGAAAGAAGACCGTCAAAGACGCAAGCAAAGAATTAGGTATTAGCATCGATCGATATTATCGTTATCGAAAGAAGACTGAGGAAAAAAGTTTGGCTGATTCAATGATTCGTCCCAAAAAAGGGGCTGTCAAAGTATTCCGGTAATTGAAAATCAAATATCCGGAGGCATGACAACCCATGTTCTTTGAAGAAAAAATCAAAAATATTTAGCACTCTTTGAAATATAGTGCTAAAATATATTCGTCCTAATTTGGAGGCGAAATAGAATGAAAGAAGAAAAGACATTTAAGACGGAGTCGAAGGAATTGCTGAACCTGATGATCAATTCGATCTATTCCAACCGTGAGATTTTCTTGCGTGAATTGATTTCCAATGCCAGTGATGCCATCGACAAATATAAGTTTTTGGCTTTGCAGTCGGAAGGAAAATATGCTCAGAAGGATTATGAGATCCGCATTACCGTTGATAAAAAGGAAAGATATCTTCAGATTACCGATAATGGTATCGGCATGTCCAAGGAAGACCTAGAGAAGAACTTGGGAACGATTGCCCGTTCTGGAACCAAGGAATTCCTTGAGAAGTACAAGGAGATGAAGGAAAAGAAGGAAGATGTCGACCTAATCGGTCAGTTCGGTGTCGGCTTCTATTCGGCCTTCATGGTTGCCAAGAAGATCGAAGTCTATACGAAGGATATTTCTCAGAATGCCTATAAGTTTTCCAGCGATGGTGTAGAGACCTATACCATCGAAGATGATGAGAATAGTTTTCTCAAGGAGAGCGGATCGGCAATCCGTGTCTATCTGAAGGATGACAAGGATGAAGACAATTATTCGGAATATCTTGAGGACTATACCATCAAGAATCTCGTGAAGAAGTATTCTGACTTCATCCGCTACCCCATCCGCATGCTCATAAGCCATTCTGTCCAGGACAAGGATCAGGATGGAAAGCCGATTGAAGGAAAATATCATGATGAAATGAGCGATGAGACGCTCAATTCCATGGTTCCGCTTTGGAAAAAACAGAAGAAAGATGTCACTGAAGAGGAACTCAATGAATTCTACAAGACCCGCTTCAATGACTATGAAGATCCCCTTCTCAGCATGAACATCAAGGCAGAGGGAACCTTGGAATATTCCGCACTGGTCTATATCCCGAAGCATGTCCCCTACAACCTTTATGCACAGGATTATGAGAAGGGCATGGCTCTTTATGCCAAGGGCATCTTCATCGAAGAGAAGAACAAGGAATTGGTTCCGGATTATCTGAAGTTCATCCGTGGATTGATTGACTCGGAAGATCTGCAGCTAAATATCTCCCGTGAGATGCTCCAGAAGTCTCCGCTTCTGAAGAAGATTGCCAGCAACATCGAAAAGAAGGTCATCGAAAGACTCAAGCAGCTCAAGGAGGAAGATAAGGACAAGTATCTTGAATTCTTCAAGAACTATGGTGATTTCATCAAGTTCGGCATCTATTCTTCCTATGGCATGAAGAAAGAGGAATTGCAGGATCTGCTCGTCTTTGATACCCTCAATCAGGAAAAACCGATTTCCTTAAAGGAATACAAGGACTCCATGAAGGAAGGACAGAAGAATATCTACTTTGCCTCAGGAAAGACGATCGAAGCCATCAAGCTTCTCCCGGAGATTTCCAGATATCGCAAGCTTGGCTATGATGTCCTTCTTCTTCATAGCCAGATCGATGAATTCACTCTCACCATGATGAATGAATATGAGAAGCTTCCATTCAAGAACATCACGAGTGAGACATCCGATGAACTGAGCGAAGAGGAAAAGACGAATCTCGAGACCCTGACTAAGGAGAACAAAGACCTTCTTGATCAGATCAAGGAAGAACTCAAGGACAAGGTCGATGATGTTTCCTTCTCTCTCCATCTTGAGGAAGCCCCGGTCTCCTTAGCGAGCAAGGACGGACTCTCCCTGAATATGGAGAATGTCCTCAATTCCGAGCCGGAGGTCAAGAACAATCCGGAGAACAAGGCCAAGGCCACCAAGGTCCTTCAGCTGAATCCGAATCATCCGCTTTTCGAAAGCATCAAGACGGTCACAGACAAAGAGGAAATCAAGAAGATTTCCGAAGTGTTCTATGATGAGGCGATGCTCTTGGAAGGATTCGAAATCGAAGATAAGCAGAATTTCATCATCAATCTCAATTCCTTGATGCTGAAAGCCTATCAGAAGTAGAAAAGAAGCAGGCTGAGAATAAAAATCAGCCTCTTTCTTTTTCTATAATTGTTGTACAATAAACATACATATATATAAGGAGGCCTCTATGGCAAATTATATTCTCAGCTGCTGTTCGACATCCGATCTGTCGTGTGAGCATTATAAGGAAAGAGACATCAAGACGGTCTTGTTCCATTTCCTGGTCGATGGAAAAGATTATATGGATGATTTTGGCCAGTCCTATCCTTTCGAGAAATTCTACAAGGATATGGAAAATGGAGCGATGACGAAGACAAGCCAGGTCTCTGCCGGCGAATATTATCGTTTCTTCGAACCGTTCCTTTTGGAAGGAAAAGACATTCTCCATGTCACACTATCCTCTGGTCTTTCAGGAACTTATCAGTCGGCCCTGAATGCCGCAAGCATGCTCAAGGAGAAATATCCAGATCGAAAGATCTATATTGTCGATTCCTTGGGTGCTTCCTCCGGCTATGGCCTTTTGATGGATAAACTTGCCGATCTCAGGGATGAAGGCATGAACATCGATGATCTTCGTGCTTGGGCTGAGGAGCACAAGCTCGAAGTCCACCATTGGTTCTTCTCGACGGATCTGAAATATTATGTCCGCGGAGGAAGAATCTCCAAGTCCTCGGGATTCATCGGAAATCTTCTTCATATCTGTCCTTTGCTGAATATGGATGAGGATGGCCATCTGATTCCAAGAGAAAAAGTCAGAACCATCAAGAAGGTCGAACATATCATTGTCGACAAGATGGAAGAAAACTGCTTCGATGGATTGGATTACAGCGACAAGGTCTATATCTCTATGTCGGCCTGCGAAGAATATGCCAATGCGGTGAAATCTCTTGTGGAAGAACGCTTCAAGAAGATGAAAGGTAAGGTGGAGATCAATTCCATCGGTACCACCATCGGTTCCCATACCGGTCCTGGAACAGTGGCCCTGTTCTTCTGGGGAAAGAAGAGATCAAACTAACAAGACGATTCGAAAAATCTGATAGATAAACAATAGAAGACATGAAATGGAAGTGGTAGATGAATTCATTCATGTCTTCTTTTTAGATTGGTTGTTTTTGATATTAAAAAAACCCAGCCTAAGCTGAGTTGATCTTTCATTGGTAGCGGGGAAAGGATTCGAACCGATGACCTCCAGGTTATGAGCCTGGCGAGCTACCACTGCTCCACCCCGCGATGTAGTTGCTATCTTTCTAGCGAGGAATATTCTATCACGCCGTGGATGGATATGCAAGACTTTTCGAAGGCTCACATAGGCTTGCCGTCGCTTTTCACTTCATTGTTTTTTTATTCGGCTTTGATTTCTGATAAGGATTCATGAATGGAGGTAGTGACTTTATCGACTTTTGACTGAAGAAGTACAGGTGAAGAAGAGAAAGTGAAAGAGTGATCGACTTTTTCGAGCATGGAGATATCGTTATAGGAATCACCCATGCCATAGATGAAATCGATGTTCATCATCTTTTTCAGAAGAAGAACGGCTTCTCCTTTTGAACAGCCTGGGGCTGTGATGTCGACAAAAGGTCCATTGTTATAGGCGCTGACTGGATAAAGAGAATTGAGATGTTTGCAGATTTCATAGGCTCTCTCTGTATTTTCTGTCAGGAAGGAGATGCCATAGACATGAGAGGGAAGTTCCTGAATCTCTTTCATCTGAACGACGATTTCATATTCATCATAAAGAGAATAGAAATTGTCTCCGCAGTTGTAGGCTAGGTGATACTTACCCTGATATTCCTCTGTAATCTTCATGACTGTCTCTAGGTCGATTGTCTTCGAGAAGAGAGGTTCTTTCCTGCTATTGAGGATCAAAGAACCGGTGGCAAGAATATAGAAGTCAAAATGAATCTTTTCTTCGACAGGAACAAGAACACCAAAAAGGCTTCTTCCTGTGCAGACACCAAAAAGAAGTCCTTCCTTCTGTTTTTCCTTGATGGCAAGGAGATCTTTCTCTCTGAAGCCGTCTTTGAAGTAGAGCGTATTGTCAAAATCGGATGCGAAGGCTTTTTTCATGAATGTTCTCCTTTCTGATGAAAACAGGAAACGAAATCATTATAATACAAGGGATGAAAATCTTGGTTATCTCTGATCTTCATAATGATCTCGAATATACAAAAGCGATGATCGAACTCTTCAAGGAAGAGAAATTCGACAAGATGTATATTCTTGGCGATATCATTGAAGATTCCATTCGGATGCTCAATCCGCTTAGCGAACATATTCTTGCCGTCAAAGGAAACTGTGATGGGACTGAGGAAGAGGAACTTGCCCGATTTCCTCTTCCCTACATCACCTATGACTATGCCTTTTCGAAGCTGATTGTCCTGACGCATGGCCACTATTATAGTCCCTATAACTATGATGAGCCCTTCGATATCATGCTACTCGGGCATTCCCATCAGAGCGGCATCTATGTGGATGAGAGAAACAGGATCATCGCCAATCCCGGATCGATATCCCGTCCAAGGGACGGCTATCATTCCTATATGGTGATCGATGAAAAAGGAATCACCATCTTTGACTACAATTCCAGAGGTGTGATTGATTGCTTGAAGTTCTAAGGAGGAAAAGAAAATGACAAATATTCTGATTGGTTCTGATATTCATGGAAGCTATAAGTATGCGAAGATCTTTTTTGGAAAGGTTGAGAAATATGCTCCAAAGAAGATTCTTCTCTGTGGCGATTTCTACTACAATGGAGCCAGAAACGTTCCACCGGAGGAATATTCTCCAAAGGATGTCGTGGCTTTGGTGAATGAATATGCCGATAAAATCATCGCTGTGAAGGGAAACTGCGAATCCGAAGTGGATCAGTGGGTGAGCCAATTTCCGATTTCCGATATGGCGACACTCTATCTGTTTGACAAGGAAATTGTCATGACCCATGGACATCATTTCTCCTTTGACAACCTTCCGATGAATCCAGGGGATATCTTCCTTCAGGGACATACCCATATCGGTGTCCTGGAAAAGAAAGAGAATCTGATCTTGATGAATCCAGGAAGTATCTCGCTTCCAAAGGATAGTCATCATTCCTATATCCTGATGAATGAAGAAGGAATCAAGCTTCTCGATTTATTGGATGACCATGTCTATAAGGAACTGAAATTTTAGCATCGAAAAAAGGTAGGCTCTCTTCTCATTGTTGAGTGGGAAGACAGACCTACCCCTTTTTTATAGTTTCTTGAGTTCGTCAAGAAGTGTGTCTGGTGAACTATCCGAAGACATTCGATAGTCTCCTCTTGGAGAGAGGGTGACACTTCCGACTTTCGGACCATCGGGAAGACAGCTTCTCTTGAAGTGCTGAGTAAAGAATCGACGGTAGAAGTTCTCCAGGCTCTTTTTGATGTGTTCCTTTGTCTCTTCAGGGTAAGCAAGAAGCGTCAGAATGAGGATCTTCTTCGGAGAGAATCCATAGCGGAGGAAATAGAAGAGGAAGAAATCATTGAGATCATATTTTCCGATTCTCTCTTCGGTCTTCTGGGCGATTTTTCCATCCTTGTTCGGTGTGAGTTCAGGAGAAATCGGCGTATCGATGATGCTTTTGAGTGTCCTGCTTAGCTTTTCATCGGCCAGGGTATCGCTATAGGCTTCGACGATGTATTTGACTAACGTCTTGGGGATCGAACTGTTGACGGCATACATGGACATATGATCTCCATTGTAGGTGCACCAGCCTAAGGCAAGTTCGCTTAGGTCTCCGGTTCCGACAACCATGCCGCCTTCCATGTTGGCGATATCCATCAGAATATAGGTCCGCATTCTTGCCTGGGCATTCTCATAGGCGACATCCTTTTCTCCTTCATAGGAAAGAGGATGATGAATATCCTTCAGGTGTTCTTCGACCGTTTTTCTTATTGGAATCTCTCTTGTTTCGACATCGAGTTCCTCCATCAACTGGATAGCGTTGTTCTTTGTTAAGTCGGTCGTCATTCCTTCGCTTGGCATCGTGATGCCGATGATATGGATATCCGGGACGATCTTTTTTGCCTGGCTGGCAACAAGAAGAGCCAGTGTGGAATCTAGTCCGCCCGAGATGCCGATGATGAGATTCTTTATCTTCGTGTTTTTGACTCTCGTGGCCAGGCCATGGGCCTGAATCGAAAGAATCTCAAGGCATCTTTCTTTTCTCTTTTCTTTTTCGTCGGGGACGAACGGATTTCGGGAAATGAAATAATTTTCTTTTCTCAGGACATCGACTTTTTCTTCGATGGGCTGAGTATCAAAAAGGAACTTTTTCAGTCGGATAGGAATGATTCTATAGGAATCATTTCTATTTTCGAATGTGGACTGATGCATCCTATTATAGATGGACTTATCGATATCGAGGATTCCCGAGATGGAAGAAGGACTCTCCGGGAAGAATGCTTCTGAAAGGATGCTTCCATTTTCGACAATCATGTTGTGTCCGGAAAAGACAAGATCCTGGGAGGATTCATCAAAACTGCTTGAGCAATAGAGATAGGAACAATACAGCGTCGAGGACTGCATTTTCACTAAATCCGTGCGGTATTTTCTCTTGGCAACATTTTCATCACTGGCGGAGAGATTGAGGATGATGTTCGCCCCGTTCAGGCATGCTTTGGTCGAGGGCTTGTCTCCGACCCAGAGATCCTCGCAGATTTCAGAGGCGATGATGGCAGATGAGTTCTCATCCTTCAGGAGAATATCAGTTCCAAAGGGGATGTCTTCTCCCTGAATCGAAATTGTCTTTCCCTGGATATCCTTTCCGGAAGCAAACCATCTCGCTTCATAGAATTCACCATAATTCGGAATGTACGATTTGGGAACAGCACCGATGATTTTTCCATTCGATAGATAGACAGCACAGTTATAGAGCCGGTTCTGGAAAAGAAGGGGAGCACCGACTGCCAAAAGATTCTCTTGACCGAGGGTGATTTTGCTTAATTCCAAAAGAGCTTTTTCGACTTCTTCCAGATAGGCATTCTGAAAAAAGAGATCCTGAGCGGTATAGCCGATCAGGGAGAGTTCAGGTGTTACAAGAATGGCGGAGCCTTTCTTTTCGAGATAGAGTTTTTGGATGCTTTCCTTGTTGGAATGGATATCGGCTATTTTCAGTTCAGGAATCAGGCAGGTTGCTTTCAATAGATTTAGGGACATGATGCTTCTTCTTTCTTTTAGAAAAGTATAATGCAAAACCCTTTTTTTGTCCACAGAACCGGGCTTGACAAAAAGACACGGGGGGGGGGTAAAATTTCCAAGCAAAAGCCGTATTTGATGGATTGAATTCATCTATGGGAGGAAGAGAACATGCCGATAAAAGTGGCCATTGTCGGAAAGGATGTATCCACGATGGAAAGCCTTGTCGATATTCTCCATGACTATTCATCTGAAAGTCATCAGGAAATCGAAATCCAGCAATATGGGCAAGGCTATGCCTTTCTGAAGAATCTCTCTCATGTCTTCGATCTTGTCTTTATTGAGACATCCCTGGAAGATATGGATGGTTTCGATGTTGCGAAGAAACTCAAGGAATTCGATGACAATGCGTTCATCATCTTTGTTTCAGAGGATGGAAGACAAGCCATCAAGGGATATGAGATGGATGCCGGCGATTTTCTTCTCAAGCCGGTTGATAAAGCTTATCTTCTTCAGAAACTGCCTCGTGTCTTTCTCTTCCTGAAGAGAGAAAAGGAAAAGTATCGGAAGATCATGATCAACAGTGAGAATGGCAATCTGATTCTCAACAGCTATGAGATCAAATATATCGAAATCATCAATCATCGTCTTTTCTATCATACGACGAAGGGGAATTACGATACCTATGGTTCCTTGACGGAAATCGAAAAGATTCTCCCTTCCATTTTCGTGCGCTGTAATCATTGCTATTTGGTCAATCTCAGCTATGTGACGGGCATCAATAAATATACCGTCTATATCGGGGAGGATGAATTGATGATTTCTCATCCAAAGAAGAAGGAGTTCCAGGAAGCTTTGACGAAATATCTCAGCACGAGTGGATTGAGCCTGTATCGTTGACGGAAATCGGAAAAATATCTTTTTGATGAAAAAGAACGTGAAATGAAGCCTTTTCCAATGGAAATAATTTCTTTTTGTGTAGGCTTCTTTTTAGGATGAAACGCAGAGAAATAGATAGACGTATAAAGAAATGTGTTTATTAACACATTCGGAATCGTCTTACTTTTGGAGTGTATCCGCTTACATGTACGAAAAATATATGACAACTTACGCAGTGGGAAAGTGAAGTTAAGCGGTTACATTGATTTCCAAAATTCTTTTTTCTAGAATGCACTTGTCGATGAAAGGAACTCACGGTTAGCTCCCCAATAACGTTGGTTCCGTGGTTTTATTCAAGGAGGTAACATATGAAAAAAACCAAAAAGAAGGCATTCTTCGCCGTTGCTGCATTGATGGGATTTGGGCTGTTATCTGGTGAACTTGGTACGTCTGTTACAGGGAAAACCGGATTGAAAGGGGCAAACACTTCTTCGACCGGCAAGAAATTCTATTCTGCCTATGCTTCGATGGAAGATGTTGGCGAAGCCGGAAACAAACTCACAAGAGAGATTGCCGGTGAAGGCATTGTCATGCTGAAGAACAAGGACAATGTTCTTCCATTCAAGAATGTTCACAATGTCACAGTCTTCGGAAAGAATTCCACGGCCACGTCGATCGGCGGTGGCGGTTCGGGTGCTTCCAAGGGATATTATCCTTCTGCTGGCATCTATGACACCTTGGAAGAAGCGGGATTCAATGTCAACCCTGCCCAGAAGGCATTCTATGAGGATGATACCCGTTCCGGAAAAGCAAGAACGTCCGGCGGTATGTTCTCCTCGGGTGGATTCACTATCGGTGAAACCCCGGTTTCCAGCTATGAGGATTCTGTGAAGGAAACATGGAACACCTACAATGATGCAGCCATCGTCACCATCGTGCGTTCGGGATCGGAAGGTGCCGATGAGCCGGTGACCGGTGTTGTCGACCATACGGGTGATAATCCAGTCGATGCAGAAGGAAAGAAGATTGATCATCATTATCTCGAACTCTCTGAAAATGAAAAAGACATGATCAAGATGATCGAAGACTCCAAGAAATTCAGTAAGATTGTTGTCGTTCTCAATGCCACCAACGTCATGGAATTGGGTGATCTTCAGGATGATGATGAAATCGATGCCATGTTATGGACCGGTGGTGTCGGCGGAACGGGCTTCTATGCCATCGGCGACATTCTGACTGGAAAAGTCAATCCATCCGGTAAGACCGTCGATGTCTATCCTCGTGATCTTCTCAAGGATCCGACTTCTCTCAATTTTGCAACCAATGCACAGAACCAGGATGGCAATAAGGAAAACTATTTCCTTACTCCAGATAAGACGGATCCGAATTTCGAGTCGAAATACAAGGATGTCTGGTACAGCAAAGATAAGACTGGAAACTATTCGACTACAGAAACAGCCAATATCGCAGCCTACACCAACTATGAGGAAGGTGTCTATCTTGGCTACAAGTATTATGAAACCATGTTCACCATCAAGGGCGGTGCAGAAAGCGATACTGCCAAGAATTGGTACAAGGAAAATGTCGTCTATCCATTCGGCTATGGCTTGAGCTTCACAACGTTTGATGTTTCGAAGGTCGGGGATGTTTCCTATAATTCCGCAACCCATGACATGTCCATGAAGGTGAAAGTCAAGAATACCGGCTCTGTCGCTGGAAAGAAGACAGTCCAGATCTATGTTGAAGCACCTTATTATGATGGTCAGATTGAAAAACCATCCGCTGTCTTAGTCGCTTTTGCCAAAACCGAAATTCTCGAACCTGGAAAAGAACAGACTCTCGAACTGAAATGGAAAGACACCGATGTCGCTTCCTATGACTACAATGATGCCAACAAGAATGGCTTCAAGGGCTATGAATTGGATAAAGGCAACTATCAGTTCAAGATTGCTGATGATTCCCATAACTATTTCGAAACGGTGACCTGGACACTTGATACTGGAATCACGCTCACCACGGATGGATATACCAATAATACTGTCCATAACCTCTTCAGTGACAATATTGCCAAGAGCAATACCGAAGATACCACAACAAAGAATCCTTATCGTTCCCTGCCGATGGATGGCGATGGCATTGTTGTCGAACAGCTCTCCAGAGCCTCTGGAAAGAATTTGGCCAACATCAACAAGCCGAAAGCCAAAGGCGATGCCGAAAGCACCGTCAAGGGCGATGCCTTAGCCATCATGTCTGGCGTTGTTACGGCTGTGAAGATGGAAGGCGATGAAAACATCAACGCCTATATGACAAGCATGAAGAAGACCAAGGCGGATGTCGAAAAGGAATTCGGTACAGACTACACCCAGGGTGATACCACTGTCACAGAGGACTTCTATTCTCTTGCCGGTGTCGATCCGTCCACCGAAGAAGGAAAGAAACTCTACAACAAGGTCATCAACAAGATGTCCTGGGAAGATCTCTACAAAGCATTGGATGATTGCGGATGGCACAATGCGGGCATCAGTTCCATCAACAAGCCGCAGACAACCGATGTCGATGGTCCTTCTGCCATCTACAGAGTCGACTATCCTGTCGCCTGCACCTTGGCTGCCACCTTCAATGTCGATTTGGCCACCAAGTTCGGAACTCTTATCGGTGAGGAATCCTTATGGGGTATCCGTCCAGGCTGGTACGGTCCTGCCATGGATACACATCGTTCGGCCTTCAGCGGACGTAACTTCGAATACTATTCAGAAGATGGTCTCTTGGGCGGTATGATCGGTGCCTATTCCATCAAGGCAGCCCAGGCAAAAGGCTGCTATGCCTTCATGAAGCACATGGCTCTCAATGATGGTGAAACCCAGCGTAACGGCATCCACGCCTTCGTTTCGGAACAGGCCCTGAGAGAAATCTACTTCAAGCCATTCCGTCTGTCGGTCGAAATCGGAGACTGCAAAGCCGTCATGGCCGGTATGAACTCCATCGGCTATATCGCCAACTATGACAATACCGCTGAAATGACCTATATGCTCCGTGATGAATGGGGATTCAACGGCTTCACAGAAACCGATGCCGGATCCTTCAACTATGGAACCTCTCCATATTCCAATGGCTTCATGGCCAGAGTTGCCGGCTTGGATACCTTGCTCGGCTTCGGCGGAAAGCCTTCCGGATTGGGAACCTGGGATGCCACAAAGAAAGTTCCTGTTGAAGACAATACTGAATTGTGGACAATCTACTATTACTACAGAAAGTCCATGATCAACCTTCTCTATGTCACTGCCAACTCCTCCATCACACAGAATGGTGTCAACTTCAGCAAGTGGGATGCCCAGTCTTCCACCTTCAATGCTCCGGCTGGAACCTCCTTCAACGAATCCTTGAGAGCGACTGAAAGTGTCGGCACGACCGATGTCTGGTATGAAGTCACCTCTGGAAAATTGCCAGAAGGCATCTCTCTTGACCGCTATGGCAACTTCACGGGTTCGAGCACAGCCAAGGGAAGCTACACCTTCACTGTCACGATGCATGCCGATGGCTGGATCACACATACGAAGCAGTACACCTTGAATGTCATCGATGCCTTCAAGATCGATAAGACCGAAATCACCGTTGGCGAAGACTTCGAAGCACAGATTTCCTCTGACTATGTCAAGGCTGAAGGAAAGACAACCGTCACCTATATGGATAACGAAGGAACCTTGCCAGAAGGCCTGACCTTATCTGCTGACGGCAAGATCACTGGTAAAGCCACCAAGAACGGCACCTATGTCTTCAAACTTCATGTCATCCAGTACACTCCTGGAAGCGGATGGTTCTCACCGGCTACGACCAATGAATACGATCAGGAAATTGTCTTGACCGTCAAAGGTGGTCAGGAAGAACATGTTGTCACTGCTGATGAAGCAAAAGAAGCTGCCGATGCTGCCAAGACAGCCGCAGATGCCGCTCAGACAGCTGCTGATGCTGCAAAGACGGCCGCTGACAGTGCCAAGACAACCGCTGATGAGGCCAAGAAGACGGCGGACGAAGCCAAGAGTGCTGCTTCTGGAAACAAGGGATGTGGCGGAAGCGTCATCGCTGCCTCCTCTGCCTTGGGAGCCATGGCTCTCTTAGGTGTCGCCCTTGCCTTCAAGAAGAAGAGAGAAGAGAAGTAATCCGATACGAGCAAGAAATGACACCCGGTTTTTGCCGGGTGTCTTCTCTATATTCGACACTTACGCATCGGAAATTCAAAGTTAAGGGATTTGCTTTTTATTCATGATTTTTCGACTAAAATCGTAAACAATCATGCACAACTTTTTAAGAAAGGAGATTATCATCTATGAAAAAGAATCTGTTGCCTTTGCTGCTTTTGCCTCTGCTTGTCTCTTGTGGGGAGACATCCGCTTCGAGTTCGGCCAAGCCGGCTGATAGTTCGACGACTGCCAAGACGACCGAGAATTCGACACCTGCTGCCGATACGACAAAGAACACGACAGCCGCTCCTGCAAGTTCGACCACCGAAGAACCGGGAACGCTTGTCTTGGAAGCGGAATTCTCTCCCGATATCGAATATGCTGAGGATTATCCGGGATTTTCTGGATCCCAGAGCGGAGCCAACATCATCGTTCCGGATAGCAGCGGTGCCTTCCAGGCTTCCAATGGCTTCTATGTTTCCTACTTATATAAGAATGGAGCTACCATCGGATTCACCATCACATCCAATAAAGCCTGCACAGCGAAGCTGACCTGGAGAATCTCGGGTGAGTTCTTCAACAACCAGACTTATACGATGGCGGGTAACGAAATCACCGTCAATGATACGCCGGTTGTCTATGCCCAGATTTCCTTCACGGACATTCCGTCCCAGACGGAGAAGAAAAGCAAGCCTTTCACAGATAAAGTCTTAGGTACAATCAATCTGAAAGAAGGCGAGAACAAGCTTGTCTACACAACCAAGAATGATAAGGCTTTGGGTGGAACCATGGCTGCGACCGCTCCCATCATCGACTGCTTCAAATTGACCGATTTTGGAGATGCACAGTTGGAATTTTCCGACAAGAAGACCGATTACGATGTTTTCTAAATCGAAGTGATGAATCAATGCTTTGGCTTCTTGGCCAAGGCATTTTTTAATAAAAAAAGAGTGACAAGTTACGCTAGAAAAAAAGAAGTATAAGATAAAAAAATGAAAATGTAAGGGGTTTACCATAAAATATTATCAATCATCTACTATTCAAATGGGGAATGAATGGAAGACTGATCAAGGAGGAAGTGTGGAAATAGATAATAAAACATGAGCACAGAAAAACATGCTCCTTCGGAAG
>CAVCCX010000048.1:0-13769 GCA_963600815.1 Bacteroides uniformis
GCGAAAAGATTATAACACCTTCTAAAAAAATATTAGAGAAAAGTTCGTTATTTTTTCCCCTGAAATGACAATATTCTTATAAAGGAGTCTCATACAATGAAAAAACGAATGTTGTCGATTTTCTTTTCCTTCCTCCTCTTGTCCGGATGTCAGAAAGGAAGGAATCTCTCTAAGAAGGAACGTCTTCCCTATGATGGACAGTATGGTTCTGTCTGTGAGATAGGAAAAATCGATGTCCATGACTATGACTATTCGACGAAAAAGAAAAATCTTCTTCCGCAAGGGTACGCTGGGTCCTACAAGTCCAGCGGCATCTTCGAATTCGGCGGGTATCATGGAGAGGAAGATGGAAGAAAATGTCCTCCCATGGATTTCTGTATCACCAGCCAGGTCACCTGCGTTCTCTTCTATGTGACATTCGAAGAGAATCCCTATGATTTTCCCTCCAACACCATTCTGAAGAAACTCGGCTATGAATTCTCCTATCTTGATGCCTCCGGAAATGAACAGGTGGTCACGCACCTAAAGGAAGCCAGTCGATACAGCGAACTCTTTTCTGAGAACTTTGGTGGATTCAGAAGAGATGATTCCACCTCCAGGTTTTCCCATTACATCTATGAGCCAAAGAAAGCCATCGTTCTATCTGTTCACCTCTATCCGAAGGAAAAGGTAAACTACCTACGTTTTCTCTATCAGGATTCTCCGCAGACCTATACGAATGCCGGAATCAGTCTCAGCACGAATGATCTTGATGAGATACTCGATAGCAAATATGAAGGTGGAAACGACTGCTCAAGAATAGACTACACCGAAAAACTCGGAAGTGACGCAACCATCAATCTGATTTCACCTTATGGAACCTGCTATTCGAAAAACTATTTTCTTTCCTCCTTCATCGTAAAAGATGAAAAAGACAATATCCAGGAACATGTAACGGATATACAAGATCCAAACGACTATTTCCATAAAGGTAGGACAGCCACAATCGGAGAAGAATTCACTCTTGTTCTCTCCAAGACGAATTCCTTGGGAAACACAGGAAAACTGACCATTCATCTTGTCATCGGTGATAAGACGGCTCCTCTCATCCAAAAGAAAGGAAATGAGGATATCATCTCTTCCTCCTATAAGAAGACCAAAGAAGAATTCATCAAGGAGAATTTCTTTATCCAGGACAATTATGACAAGAATCCCAATGTAAAAATCATCGATAAGGATGGGAATCCGCTCGAAAAGAATCACATTGGGAAAAAGGAAGTCACCCTGGTAGCAACCGACTGCTTCCAGAATGAAAGAAAACTGGATTTCATCCTGGAAAGATATGATGATGTCAAACCGGAAATCACCACCCTTCAGGATGAAGTGGTCCTGACGACAACGAAAGTCATGACAAGTGAAAATCTCCTTTCTCTCTTCAACTGCTATGATGAAATCGATGGGAAACTGACACCGACGGTTGTCAAAAATACCTATTCAGAGCACTGCCATGAAGTCGGAGAATATATTATGGAAGTATCCTGCAAGGATAAATCTGGAAATGAAGCAAAGAAAAGCATCCGTGTCCTTGTCCAGGAGGAAGACAAGCCTGTTTTCTATACCAAGGAGAATTTCCTCACCTTCGTGGAAGGAAATATCCCCGATGAAAATGAAATCATCCAATCATTGATCCGCAATGAGATTCTTCCTGATAAGAACTATATCCGAAGTGAATATATCAGCGGCGATGAAATCACCAAGAATATGAAAGCCGGCGACTATACTTCCACGATGACTTTCTATGCTGATGATGAAACAAGCGAAACCATCGAATTGGAAATCAAGGTCAACGAGAAGGAAAACTTCGGGCTTCAGGAGGAAAGCGATGTTCTCATCGACAGCCAAGATCTCTCCTTCTTTCAGAAGATCGCCAAATTCTTCAAGGAACTCTGGGAGAAGATTCTTGATTTCCTCATCTTCTGGGATTGAGGCAATAGTTCATTTTCTAGCATTCCATGTGGAAAAAAGTTCGTTTTCTATTGAAATGATGAGCGGTGTAAGGTAAAATCTTATATTGCCGTGGGGCCATGGCGGAATTGGTAGACGCGCTAGATTCAGGTTCTAGTGAGCGATCGTGTGAGTTCGAGTCTCATTGGCCCCACCATCATCGGATAGACTTCCCTGTGTCATGCTGAAATGAAGCGTACAGGGATTTTTTATTGCTATTCGATTTTTTGCTGAGGCTCGGCTGGTTGCTGAAAACATAGATTGTCACCAGTCGTGTCACCACTGAACTACTAACAAAATTCTGGATTCTTTTTTCTGGCTATCGTGCACGAAAGTCTCATCGATAGATGACAAATGACGTTCTAGGGGCATTTACTGAACAAAGAAAGCATTCCATTCGGAATAGACATTCATGAATTTTTCTTTCTTGGTGTGTCTCTTATGTTTTCTTATCCTATGGCTCTCTTCTTTTTTTAGTAGCATATCGCCAACCATATCGACAAAAATAGGGCATTTCGCCAACCATATCGCCACGTTTGCGATTCTCGATATTCTAAGAGACTGTGACATACATGTCGTTTATTGAGAATTCGCTGCATTTTGGCTTCTATTCGGAATGATAGAACCATTTGACTTTTCACAAGATTGTTCAAATGTCGAATTAAAATCCGACAAGGTGGTTTGTACTATTTTTGAGGAAGATTTATTGAACGTCTTATGACAGTCTAGCCAGACTGGTGACAAAACTGGTGACAAAATTGGTGACACGATTGATTTTCGTGCTATAATTTTTATAACCTGATGATTGGAGAGAATAATATGAATCTAGGAAAAGAAGATGAGACATTGGAGTTCAAGAAATCGACAAGTGAACTGAAAGAGGCGATGGATGATCTATGTGCTATTCTGAACAAGCATGGCAAAGGAACTTTATATTTTGGAGTAAAGCCCAATGGCGATGTCTGTGGACAGATTGTGAGTGATAGTTCTTTGGATGATGTTGCTTTTCATATCAAAACAGCAATCAAACCGATGATTTATCCATCAATCAAGGAAGAAAAAATAGATGGCCGAAGTGTTATCAAAGTCGAATTTTCTGGGTCCGAAAGACCTTATTCATCTTATGGAAGATATTATAAGAGAGTTCATGACCGAGCCGAGGATATGACTCCAGATGAATTGAGGCATATGATGTTGAATACCGATTTTTCATCGATCTGGGAAAATAATGTGACAACATTCGGAATCGATGATATTGATTCCAAAGCTTTGAAAAGCTTTTATGCAAGAGCGGTGGATTGTGGAAGATTGGTTCCCTTGGAAAAATATGATGAGAAGGAATTATTGACCATGCTCGGATTGATGGTCGATGACAGATTGACAAATGCTGGCTATTTCCTGTTTTCTTCCAAGGAACCGACTGTTTTGAAAATGGCTGTTTATGCGACGGATGAAAGAATTCGTTTTCTGGATATCAATCGTGTCCATGATAATATTTACAATTTGATCGATATTGCGACAGTCTATATCAACCAGCATATGAACTGGAGAGTCGATTTTGATGGGAAGAGCACTGCAAGAATCGAAATACCAGAAGTTCCTGTTGATGCTGTAAGGGAAATTGTTGTCAATGCTTTTGCCCACGCCAATTATCGTTCGGTGACTGAACATGAAATCGATATCACGCCGACAATGATCGATATTTATAATCCCGGTGAATTTCCACTCAATTATAAGCCGGAGGATTTCGCAGAACGGAGAATTCAGTCCATGCCTCGAAACCGAAAGATATTGGATGTTTTATATCGTTCCAAGAATGTCGAGATTCAAGGTAGCGGATTAAGAAAAGTGTTCGCATTATGCGCTGCGAATCACATCGAATATGAGTATGACAATCATGAATATGGTTTTCAATTCAGTTTTCATCGGAAAAATGAAACGATGAATGTCATGAAGGATTTCCTGAGTGATGTCACTGTTGATGTGCCTCGGAGAGTGGATAAATTCGATTTGGAAGTTTTGGAATATTTGAAAGAAAACCCCATTGCTACAAGGAATGAAATTGCCAAAAAAGTAGGGAAAGCACAAAGAACCGTCCAAAGAGCATTCGATAGACTCAAAGAGGCTGGAAAGATCAACCGTATCGGAAACAATGTTACGGGATATTGGAAGGTCATCGAATAGTTTTGCTGCAAGCAAATCATTGCTGTCATCACAAAAGAAATGCGGAGAGAAAAAGCAGGCAATTTGCCTGCTTCATTGGATGCTAATTCTTCTTGAGGAATCGAATGAGTCTTTCATTCTTTGATTCTTCAAAGATATATTGGCTTGTACCTTCCTCCTGAATGATGCCATCAGCCATGAAGATGACCTTGTCTGCGACATTTTTGGCAAAAGACATCTCATGGGTGACAACGATGGTTGTGATTCCGGATTTAGCAACGCTGCGCATGACTTCCAAGACTTCATTGACCATCTCGGGATCAAGGGCGGATGTCGGTTCATCAAAGAGAATGATATCTGGATTCATGCATAATGATCTTGCGATGGCGACTCGCTGCTTCTGTCCACCGGAAATCTCGCTGATCCGATAGTGGATGCGGTCAAGCATGCCGACCTTTCTTAGATTTTCCATCGCAATCTGGATGGCTTCCTCTTTCTTTCTTTTGAGGACCTTGATCTGTCCGAGTGTGCAATTCTCTAAGACGTCCATGTTGTTGAAAAGATCGAAGGACTGAAAGACCATCGACATATGTCTTCTAAGAGCATTGATATCGCTGTTCTTGTCGAGTGTCGGTTCTCCTTTGAAGAGAATTCTTCCACTCGTTGGTTCCTCAAGACGGTTTAGACATCTAAGGAAGGTCGATTTTCCGCTTCCGGAGGGACCGATGATGACCACACATTCTCCCTTGTTCACTTTGAGGGAAATGTCCTTTAGGACTATAGTGGATTCGAATGTCTTGGAAAGATGATTGACTTCCAGGATGGGATTCTCTATCTCTTGTTTATCAAAAATATATTTCTTTTGCATAATCAATCTCCTCGGATGAAAAACTGCTTGTAGTGAAGGAAACGGAAGGAGAATTTCTTCTTATCCATCTTGAAGGTGATGAATTTGAGCAGGAGAGTGACAAGCAAAGTGAGGAAGAGGTAGATGAGAGCAATGACAAGACACGTGCTCAGATAGTCATAGGTGCTGCTTGCGATATTCTTGGCTTCCAGATAGAGTTCGGTCACGGAGATGACATTCAACACGGAAGAATCCTTGATGTTGACAATCCATTCATTTCCGATGGTTGGAATCGCATTTCTCAGTGCCTGTGGAAGTTCGATATAGAAGAGCGTCTGAATCTTGCTAAGTCCCAAAGACCTTCCACCTTCTGTCTGGTCTTTTCCAACCCCATTGAGACCAGATTGGACAATCTCGCCCATATAGGCGGCGGTATTGAAGGTGATGATGATGCAGCCTGCAATGAAAGATCCATTGAAGACTGGGACATCATGAAGAATGCCAAGCCAGTTGATTCCCATATTCATGAAGGCATACTGGAAGATGATGGCCTGAACCATCATCGGTGTTCCGCGGATCACCACCGAATAGAGGACACAAAGATATTTCAGGGGATATTTGTAGCATTTCACTAGAAGAAAATCGTTCTTCCTGATTTCGATGTTCTTTCCAAAGGCAAGAAAGATACCCAAGAACAATCCAAAGAATGTGCCAAAGAGGGAAATGACCACGGTTCCTGCCAGACCGGAAAAGAGCCATTGGACATACTGTGGCTTGGAAAACACATTCGAAAAGATGCCAGATAAAGAGAAATTCATCTTACTCGCCGCTTCTTTCGATGGCGGACGTCATATCCGCATTTCTTTCATCCTTCGTATAGGAAGAAAGGAAGGTGTTCAGTGTTTCCTTTAAGGAGGTGTCATCCTTTCTGATGCCGATAGAGACACCTAGATCACTTAGATCGACCCCTAAGATATTCTGGTTCATATGGACGATACCCAAATCATCATAATTCTTGACGATGGACTGGGCGACGGGAAGTTCGGCCGTCATGGCAAAGGCGACTTTCTTATGGACATCCATAGCTGCTTTCGAGAAAGTATCCACGGCGGTCGCATGAATCGCAGAATAGTCATTCTTGAAGGTCTCGATCACATCATCGGTGACGGTTCCTCTCTGCGATTCGATGATCTGATTCTTCAATAGCACTGTGAGTTCCTCTTTTCCGAGTTCCTTGGATTCATACTGCTCGGAAATCGTCTTCGAAGTAATCAGAACAAGCTCCGAGCGATAATATTCATCGCTGAAGGAAATCTGTTTTCTTCTCTCCTCGGTATCCGTCATGCCAGCGATGACGGCGTCGATCTGATTGTTGTTCAGCTGGATGATCAAGGAATCCCATTCGAGCTTATAGATCTGAACCGTCTTTCCGGTCTCCTTGGAAAAACGCTTGGCCAACTGGATATCATAGCCATCAGCATATTTTCCGGCTTCATTGTAGACAGGAAGCGTATAGTCGCTTTTTTCGGTTGCGGTCCAGTTGAACGGAGCATAGTTGCATTCCATTCCGATGCGAAGGATGTTCTCATCCTGATTGTTTTTTGAGCAGGATGGCAAGAAGAGACTTCCCAAAGACAACGCGACTAAAAGTAGATTTCGATTCTTCATTTTCTTTTCCTCCTATGACAAGAATCCGATATTTGTCAAATGAGGTAAAAAAAGCGGTAGCAAAACGCTACCGCATCATTGATCTTTTTTCGCTTGAAAAAAAGGACAACAAACGTTAGCGCTCCACCTGCAACTGCAGGTGACAGTCAAACTCATGTTATGAGAGTGACCAGGACTTGGAGAATAATCCATTCCAATCCTTCGGCGATCGATACCTTTCCTTCCTTCTCATCGCAGGATTATCTGCTCAAAGGAAGTACTCTTTATTTATCGCACCTCTAAGTTTTGACAAACATGTGCCATTGGCACGTGAAAAAGAATAATATGAAAAACTGAGAATTGCAAGAAATTCTTTTTCATGAGATGAAGAATTCCAATCATTCTCCTTTTCCTAAGTATGCTCTTTCTTCAAGAAGATGAAGGAAATATTGTTCGGATTAAATAAGAAGACTCTCTCTATAAGAAATAAGTTGGTTTCTTCTCGTTTGTGGAAGAAAATTAATGATAATCAAATTAATTACAATAATCTATTTTTTGTATTCATATATTTTTGATTCTATTTGAAAAAAGGATTCGTTTCTTTTTCTCTCTTCTTTCTATCTTCTCAATGAGATAGGAATGGATATTCATTGTGAGAACATTTTTTCTTTTCCTTGTTCCTTGAAAGTTTTTAAGAAAAGATGCGAAATCATTCCTGTCTGAAAAGAAGAACGAAGCGAACTGGTTCAGACAATCAGAGCCAAAATCATATCAGAAACGTTCACCTGCATTCTTAGACACTTGCAATTCATTTCATAAATCATCATGAATGTGTAGAAACTTGATATTTCTCGCTATGGAATGATATAGTGTTGAAGATATGAAACTGAAATCGAAGAAATTCATCGTCTCGCTGTCCACGCTTCTTTTTTCTGTGCTTTCTGTTTTCATTGCCTGCTTTTGTCTCGTGAGAAGTGATACCAATATGAATTTAAAGCAGGGACTGCCAGAATTGACGAATGGCGTCATTGACTTTACTGGCTATGATGTAAGTGAAGCCTATGTCAAGCAGCATATGAAAGGTGAATACGAATTCTTCTATAACCGCTGGATTGTCGAAGAAAATGATACCTCTCCCTGTGATGCGAAAGTGAGTGTTCCTCATCACTATAAGGAAACAGAAATCAATGGAAAACGACTATCCAATGAAGGCTATTCTTCCTATAGAGTTTATTTGAAAGGATTGCCAGTCGGAACAAAGGTGTGGTTCATCAACAACAACTTTGTCGGTGGATTCTACGCCTATATCAATAAGGAACTCGTCGTCAAATATGGGACAAGAACAAAGACTGAAAACTGCAGGAGCAACGGCGGAGATGATATGACAAAGGAATATGTCGTCAAAGACACATCTCCTTTGGAAGTCGTCTTTGAAGTCTCCTCTTCCTATCAGGGAGGACTTGCCTCTCCCGCAAGGCTTGTCATAAATACCTTGGGACGGAATCCGACCTCCCAATATCTGACAAACAACATCGGATTCTTCGTCTTTGGCATTATCGTCTCTCTTCTGGTCGTCTCCTTTGTCATCAATATCAATCTGACAAAAAGAGACTTCTCCTTCTCACTTTTCATGATTATGCTCAGTGTCATGACTTTCTTTTCGATTGATGTCTATTGGAGAATCTTATCGATCATAAAGAGCAATACCTACAATCCAATCATTTTCATAAACCTGATGATCAGCCTTCTCTTATCCTTTTCTCTCTACTATCATCTGACACAGTCGAAGAAGATAAAGGGAAACAAGTGGTATCTTTTCATGATGCTTGATGTCTCTTGTTTATCCATCCTTCTTTATTTCCTCTTGATGGGTACTTTCTATCAGGTGATTCCCTTGATGCTGACGCTGTTCAATTTCCTGATTCTTCTGCCTCCTTTATCCTGTTCTTTTGTCGAGGGAAAGAAACTCTCTCTTCCTTTCCTTCTGATTGTCTTCTCGTTGATGATCTATTTTTCCTTGACCTTCTTCGATCTGGAAAACATCATGATCGCCGGATTGGAGCAATCCATCTCCTATATCATGATTCCGCTCATCCTGATCGTCATCGTTCTCTATCGAATCTCGACTGTATCGAATACAAAAAGATACATCCATGTCCTAGAGGAAGAAAAGAAACTCGAAAGCATCAAGATCGATGTGCTGAAAGAACAAATACAGCCTCACTTCATCTTCAATTGCCTGACCTCCATTCAGGGAGCCTATAAAGAAGATAAGAACAAAGGCGAAGAGATGATCACGATGTTCTCCAAGCATCTAAGGTCGAACTTGGAAGCCTCTTCCTCTGATTTGGTTCCCTTCGAAGTCGAACTGAACAACATTCTCAATTATGTCTCCTTAGAGAATCTGAGAAGAGAGAAAGGATGTGATCTTCTTCTTGACCTGGAAGCAGTCGATTTCTCTCTTCCTCCATTGACGATCGAACCCTTTGTCGAAAATGCCATCCAATATTCCAAAGTCGAAGAAAAAGAAGATGGATACATCTCTCTTTCCACGAGAATGGAGAAAGATGAAATCATCATCGAGATCGAGGACAATGGCATCGGATTCGATACGGAGAAGATCAAGGATTCCTCGATTGGCCTTAAGAATGCAAAAGAAAGACTCCATTTGACCTTGCATGCGACCGTCCATGTCACATCGAGAATCTCAGAGGGGACGAAGGTGAGTATAGCAATACCTCTATCGACGAAGGAGAAAAAATCATGAATGCCATTGTTTTGGATGATGAGAAGGAATCTTTGCTTCTGTTCACTTCCCATGTAATCGATATAAAGGGAATCAGCATCAATGTCTTTTCCAGAAAGTGGGAGGATGCTTTAGAATTTTTGAAAAACAATCCGGTCGATATCGCTTTTCTGGATATTGTGATGCCTGAGATCAATGGCATCGATCTCGCAGAGAGGATGATTGCCCTAAGACCAGACATAAAGATTGTCTTCATTACCGGCTTCAGCCAGGATATCGAGAAAATCAAAGAAAGAATCAAAAAGAACTTCTTTGCCTTCTGCTACAAGCCCTATGATGAAGAAACCATAAAAGGAATCATCGTCCGGGCCATGAAGGAAGAAAAGACAAAGGTTGTCTTCAAGGCTTTTCCACGGTTCGATCTGTATGTCAATGACGTGCTGGTGGATTTCAAAAGAGCCAAGGCCAAGGAATTATTGGCCTTGCTTGTCGATCATCAGGGCGGGGAAGTGACCATGGATGAAGCCATCACGAAACTTTGGATCGATAAAGATGTCGCTTTGGCTAAAAGACTCTATCGTGATGCCGTCTGCCGCCTGAGAATGAAACTGAAGCAGTATGGAATCGAGAATATCGTGAATTTCAATAGGGCTCGCATGTCTTTGAATATCAAAGACATCGAATGCGATAGCTGGAACTATCTCGACAAAAAAGAAAATCTGTTCTACGGTGAATACATGAGACCCTATGAATGGGCGGCTGAAAAAGAGAACTATTTTTTGAATCGTGAGATAAAAAAGCCTTGATTTTTTCTTATCGAACCTGAATATTGGCACTTTGTTGGCACATCGTTTTCTATACTTATTCCATAGATGAGGTATCTGTTATGGAAAACAATAAAACAGAGTCAGCCGAGCAGAAAAAGAAGGAAAAAAAGAACAGAGGAATAAGGTATATCTGGATCTATGCAGTGTTGACAATACTGCCATTTTTCGTAATCTATTTAGTGTCCCTAAACGATTCTTCGTCTTTTTTGAGCAGTATGACAAGAATGGGAAATGCCCTTTTTGCAACCATCATGTATATCTCGATGTTTTCGATTGCCGAATGTGCGGCAATCCGACTTTTCACGTGCATGGTGAGGAAGGATCGAGGTGTCTTGATCAAGAATCTTGTGAACTGGATCGTCATGGGTGCCTCTCAGCTTATCGCCATACCGGCAATCGCGTTCGTGTATTATCAGGCATTGGATCACAACACGACGGAGTCGCATGGATTTTTAGGACTCTTCAATGGGGTAAATGATTCATTTGTCTATGTGCTTTTCGGCTGTCTTTTCTATTTCATCCTTATCTATGTTCTATTCTTTTTGCTGTATCTGAAGAAGACGAAACCAGTTCGTATGGCTGTGAAAGAAGAAGTCAATTCGAGCCGTGCTGAAAAGAAGAGAGTCCAGATGGAAGAAGAGGAAAAGAAGAGAATCGAAAAAGAAGAACTCGAAAAGAAGAAAGCAGAAGAAAGAGAAAGACTGAGATTAGAGAATCTTGCAAAAGAGGAAGAGGAAAGGAAACGTCTCGAAGAAGAGAAGCGTGTCTTAGAAGAAAAGAAGAAGGAAGAAGATGCACTCTTAGCAACGAAAGCAAAAGGAGATGAAATAAAGAAGGGAGAAGAAAGACGAGTCTTGGAAGAAAAGAAAAAAGAGGAGGCTGCCCATATGGAAACCGATGTTCAGGTAGAGGAGAAGAAAGAGGAAGAAGACAAATCTTCGAATGGAGAGAGTGAAGAGGAGGAGAAGAAAAATGAGGAAGAAGGAGAAAGGAATATGGAAGAAGAACTCAGAAACTACTCCACGAAGACGATAGCGGTGATTGGCAATAAAATCGCACAGGAACATCCTTCGAATATTTCTCCTCTCTATAAGAAAATTCTCGCAGAGAAAATCAAAGAAGATCTCTTCGGCAAGAAATGGAATATAAACTACGGCCTCGATAAGGAAACGGAAAAGAATGTCAGTGATGGCATGGATTCCTTTTTCATGGAAGGCCATATCGTAGATGGGTTGAAGAAGGTCGAAGATTATCTGATCGGATTCTTCGACTGCTATCGTCAGCATGTATCGAATCCAGAATGGATACGTGAGAAAAAGGCAAACATCGAATCCTATCAGAAGAATCTCTCTGGCTATGCTTCTGAATTTTCGGATGAGGGAAATGAGCCTTGGATGGCACTGGCTATTAATATGATCAACCTTATCAACTCCGCCATGCTTTTCTATAATGCCCAAAGAATCGCCAAGGATGATCTTCTATCTCAGCTTTCTGTGATTGCTGCTTCCTGTCAGGCTATCGAGCAGCTCTCCGTCTTTTCTTCCTATAAGAATCAGAAGAAGACCATGATGTATCGCATCATGGAAATCCATTCCTATTTCATGGACCTCTATTCTGATTTGTCTAAGAAGAGAAAAGTCAATCTCTTCGCTGGCAAGACAGAGGAAGAATTCGAAAAGGAATTCCTTCAGGTCAGGGATGACAACTTCTATTATCTCAATCTCCTCTATATGGCCTATAACCAGATTGAATGCAATTATTTCAAAAAGGTCTCCCGGGATGCACTGAAGATCATCCAGGAACAGAAAATCCTTCCTCAGAAACTGCTCAATTCGAATGCAGTCTTGAAAATCATCTCCTATTTCCAGGATATGCGCGTCTCGGATATGAAGGAAGCTATCTGCCTTTTCTTCAATGAGACAAGGGAAGAAGAAAAATACAATCAGATTGTCAATGAGATGAATCAGAAAGTCTCCTCATTGACCAATGAACTCAACAAGACAAAAAAGGAACTCGATAGCCGGACCGAGCAGATGGAAGAAGCCTATGAATCTTTAAGGAAAGCACACAACAATCTGATCCACGAACACAATGAATTGGTCGATGATCACAATCGTCTTTCCGATAACCAAAGGGAAATCATTCAGACCGCCAGGGAAATCAAAGACGAACTGGATCGGAACTATTAAAGGAGGGAGTGAATATGAGTACATATGATACCTATGTTCAGCAATTGAAAGATTTGCACGCTTATACAGAAAGCGAACATTTCGATGTGATTGAATATATGATGAAACTTGTTCAGCTCTATAAGAATGGCAACTTCCTTGCAATCAATCTGATCGGCCATTTTTCAAAAACGATAGCTGAGACGCTCAATGACAATTCGAACTATGATTTGGCTCTATCAGTCTACCTTGCAGGACCGACAAATCTTCTTGACCTGGATTTCTCCGATCAGATGGACTTCCTGCTCCACAAAGGAGAATTCTTGGCTGAATATGCCCGCAATATCGACCCGAGCTATAAAGAGATGGCCATGGAAACCCTCAATGAATATGGAAACATGTCCAGTGATGGAAGACACATGAGGGCAAAAGCCTATCTTGAGAAGCCAGAGGATGAAAATGATACCCTGAATATGGAAGTCTTCAAGGCGAGATTGCTTGAATATTTCAGCTATGGAAATGAACTCTCTGAAGAGGAGCTTTCTCTTGTCGGAATTCCTTCTCCCTATCTTTCCATGGAAAAAGAACAGCTTGTGGAACTTCTGAAGCAATACAAGAACAATCCTGAAGAACTTAAGAAAATCTATTATGTTCTTCTCTATAAGGGTGAGATTTCATATGCATACAGTCTTGCTAAAATCGATAATCAATTCATTTCGGACTATTATCTGAAAAAGAGAGATCCTTTTTATTCAGATGAAAAATTAATGGACCTCATTGGCTCACTAGCGGATGCGGAAGATACAAAACCAAAACAAATCCATCGGGGATTCTTTGTAGTCAATCTACTCTTGGTTATCGTGGATATTTTCTGTCGAATCTATCCGAATTATAGCATACCTGTGCTTTTCGGCCGAGAAGGCTGTCTTGATTCAATTTGGGCTTTCCTTTTCATTGTTGGCTTATTCGCAAGTCTTCTTGTCCCTGTTCTTTCTTTCCTATTTGCCAAAAAAGGAAAAATCAACCTTCTCTTTGGCATTCTTTCTCTTGTCTTAGGCATCGAGACAGCATTCTGTGGCGTGATTCAATTGGAAAATTTCTCCTATCGAATTGTCCTTTTGATTCTGACAGGCATTTTCTTTCTTGTCAGCGGAATCCTTTCCATCAAAAACGCATCCAGAAAGAAGTCTGAATAAACCGTAGTTAATTGAAAATCTAGCACTACATTTTTGAAATCACAGAAAAGACGATACGGAAGTAGGAAATATTTTGATTTCTTTGTAAGGCAATCGCAAGAAAGGTGCATATGACCTATTCCTAGATGGTTGCCTTACCAAGAAGACGCTGGACGAATACTTCGACAGGACACATATAGAGACGTTCTTCAA
>CAVCCX010000049.1:0-13602 GCA_963600815.1 Bacteroides uniformis
CAAGCCGGAAATTTGAGGCATCCCATTAAAAATATAGGACTATGCGTAATTGCTATTTCACTTTCCATCGAAAAAGTCATTCCAGTATAGAGCATTTCATGAATTCTGAATGATTTTTATCATATTTTATATCCTATCTATTTCCACTGAAAATCTTTTCTTGCATACCCATCCTGTTTATGATAAATTATCCCTTGCCTATTTGGGCTAACTGATGCACCGCTGGAGTGTCACTCGACCATGTGCAACAGGACAACACAATGATTTCCAAAGGAGAAAACTAATTCATGAACAAACAGTTAGTTCAGCAGATCACTGCTACACAGATCAGACACGATCTTCCTGAGTTCGAGATTGGTGACACCATCAAGGTCATGGTCACCATCCGTGAAAACAACAAGGAAAGACAGCAGGCCTTCGAAGGCGTCGTCATCTCTATCAGAGGTGCTGGTGCATCCGAAACCTTCATCGTCAGAAAAGACTCCGCCGGTGTCGGCGTCGAAAGAAACTTCTTGATCAACTCCCCATCCATCGCTTCCATCCAGGTTCTCAAGCATGGTAAGGTCAGAAGACATAAGCTCTATTATCTCAGAGCCCGTTCCGGCAAAGCCGCTAGATTGGAAGAAGTCATCCGCAAGGACAAGATTGCTGCCAACCTCGCTGCCACCAAGACCAACGCAGACAAGAAGAAAGCTGCAAACAAAGCCAAGGCCGAAGCTGCCAAGGCTGCCAAAGCTGAAGCCGCTGAAGCTGAAGCAAAGTAAATCCGTATTCCAACACGCATTCTTATTCAAACAAATAGTGACAAGTCGGTCCATCGGGCCGACTTTTTTCGTATTCCTTTTTCTATTTCACTCAAAATGGAAGGATGAGAGGAATTCCTTGATGAGGAATGCACAGAAATGAGGGAAGGTGCAGATATTCGAATCGAATCCGATATTCCCTTTGACGATCTTGATTCCAAAGCGGATTTCCGGATAGTCGCCTTTTTTGATCAAAGTCGACAAAGACTTCGACTGATTGTTTTTAGCCTTCACTTCGATGGGGACAAGGTCATCATGATAGCGGACAAAGAATTCTTCCTGCAATGTCGAATTTTCTTTCTTATAATACCGGAGATCATACCCAGATTTCACAAGTGCTTCTCCAACGACGCTTTCAAAGAATCCTCCCTTGTAGACATCCATATTTTTGTTTCTTCGAAAATCCATCTGTGCATCATCATCGAGCTGGGAAAAAAGCAATCCGCTATCGGCATAATAAAGAATGCAGCAGTCTTCGATCACATTGCCTTTCAGGGGAAGGTTCGGAGTCTGCAAAGCCCGGCTGATATTCACAATGCCGGCATCCTCAAGCCATTCGAGTGTTCCTCGGTAATCGGCCAATCTTGCCCCTGAACGGACCTTGGAAATCTGGAATTTCTTGTTTTCCTTTCCGAGCTGGAAGGGAACGGAAAACATTCGCAATGCGCGCCTTATCAAGACCGATACCATATTTTCGGATATCCGTTTCATAACCGATGATAATCTGGCGCTGGATTTCCAAGGTATTCTCAAACGTCTTTTTCGTGACGAAATCCCTGACGACATCCGGCATGCCACCGACGATGCAATAATCCAAAAACAAGTCATTGTAGATTTTCAGCACATCATCCGAGAACGGAGTGAAAGAGAGCATATTGGATAGAATGTCTTCCTTGATGGTATCATCATACCCAAAAGCCCATAAGAATTCCTCGAAATCGAACGAACGCATTTCGATTTCTGTCTTATACCCGACGCTGATGCTCGAGATTTCCCTATAATGAACACCTAGCAGGGAACCGCTGCAGATCACATCATATCTTCCATCCAGCGAAAAGAATTTCAGGCAGGTTGCAATATCCGGAAATTCCTGAATCTCATCAAAGAAAAGAAGTGTCTTTCCCTCCACAAACCGAGCATCCGGATTCAGGCGGGAGATGTTTTTCAGGATTGCTTCTGCGGAATATCCATTTTCGACAATCTGCTTATAGATCGGATCCTCCGCAAAATTGATCTCAATGACATTCTCATAATGATGCAAAGCAAAATTCTGGATCGATTTTGTTTTTCCAACCTGTCTTGCGCCTTTGATAATCAGTGGTTTCCTGGTCGGATTCATTTTCCAGTCGATAAGATATTGATCAATCTTTCTTTTCAAATAATCCTTCATATTCATTCCTCCTTCATCAAAGAGAGCATCCGCCTTATTCCTGTTTTAGCATAGAAAAAAAGCAAAATACATGGATTGCAAAAAATGAGGCACTTTTACGCTCTACACTACAAAATAATGAGGCACTTTTCCATCTTGAACAACACTTTTCTTGTTTTTATCGAATCCCAAGCAAAGCAATCGATGAAGGAAAGCATCCCGAATCTCTTCCGCCTCCTTTCCCTTCGCGTCATGGCCCTGCAAAGAAAATTCATCTGTCCATATAAAAGACTTGACAGCATAGAAAATCAAGCGTATACTTTTAGGGCTTTTAAATTTGGAGGACAAATATTTATGGTTAAAATCAGATTAGCCCGTATCGGCAGAACGCATTATGCACAATACAGAATCGTCGTCAGCGATTCGAGAAGAATTCCGAACTCTGCTTCCTTGGCTCAGTTAGGTTCCTACAATCCGAACACCAACGAATGCACCATCGATGAGGCTGAAGCTCTCAAGTGGCTGGCCAATGGTGCCATCCCATCCGATTCCGTCAAGACTCTTCTTTCCAAGAAGGGTATCTACAAGAAGCACTTGGATGCCAAGTTGGCTGCCAAGAAAGCCCACACTGAGGCAAAGTAATCATGGATACCGAAACTAACCTCGATCTCACTGGGGACATCCGCTCACTCATCGAACCGTTGGTTAGCAAGCCTGAGGTTATCCAGATCAAGCGTATGGACAAACCTGAGGACCTTGGAAAAAGAGAGCAGAACTATCTGATTCTCTGCGAAAAAGAAGACCTCGGCAAGTTGATTGGACGTCATGGTGTCATCTCTGATTCCTTACGTACGATTCTCAATGTTTCCATCAAGAACATGAGAAAGAAGGTTCATCTCCGTTTTGAATCCTTCGACGAAGCCAATAACGCTCAATAAATTCACAGATGGGGAGTCAATCTCCCCATTTATTTTTCATTTCAGAAAGGAAAGAAACATGGCAAAAAAGAAAATCGGTCACATCGTCAATTTCTTCGGATTGAAGGGACAGCTGAAAGTCTCGGTCACTTCCTCCACGGCGGAAGAAAGATTCAAGCCGGGCAAGAAAGTCCTGATTGCAGACGCCACCGGAGAAGAAAAGGAATATGTCATCTCCTCCCTCATGATCAAGAATAGCCGTATCCTGGCCATCGGCTTGGAAGGCTATGACGACATCAATCAGATTCAGTCCTTCATCAACAAGGACATCTATCAGAACGTCCGTGCCCCCAAAGGCACCTTCTTCTTTGACGAACTCACATCCATGGAAGTCATCGACTGCAAGGGAAATAGCCTTGGCAATGTCGATCATGTCGAAAGAATGCCGGCTGGTGAATACCTCGTCATCGGCAAGACAAAATATATCCCCTTCCAGATCGACCGCTTCGTCAAGTCCGTCGACAAGAAAGAAAAGAAAATCTATCTCACCGAATTGGGAAGCGAAGCCGCTCAATGATGAAAATCAAAATCATGACGCTCTTTCCGGGATTCTATAACGAATTCCTGAAAAGTTCCATCATCGGCCGTGCCATCAGCAAGGGGATTGTCGAGATCACACTGGTCAACATAAGAGACTATTCCCTTGACAAGAATCATCGCGTCGATGATCATCCGATCGGCGGTGGAGCTGGACTCATCATGCGGATGGAACCTCTGATGGATTGCCTGAAGGCCAACACGAATGAAAAGACGCACAAGATCTTCCTTGGCCCCAAAGGACATACCTTCACCCAGAAAGATGCCATCCGTCTATCCAAGATGGAGGAAATCTGCTTCATCTGCGGACACTATGAAGGCGTTGATTCCCGTTTTGAAGACTATGTCGATGAAACCCTGTCCTTAGGTGATTTCATCCTGACCGGCGGAGAAATCCCGGCCATGGCCTTCACCGATAGCATCGTCCGTCTTCTCGAAGGCGCCATCAGCAAGGACTCCACCAAGGAGGAATCCTTCACCAACACCATCCTAGAATACCCTCAATACACCTACCCAAGAGAATACGACGGAAAGAAGGTTCCGGATATCCTCTTCTGCGGAAACCATGAGGTGATTGAAAACTATCGCCGCAAACAGGCCATTCAAGAGACCTACGAAAAAAGAAGAGATCTCTTCGACAGGATGACGTATTCCAAAAAGGATGCTATGATCATCCAGCAGGTCCTCAATCATGACACTTCCTTTTCCAAGAAAGAATTGGAAGCCATCGAAAAAGGAAAGAAATTCGTCGAAAAGGCAAAATAAAAGAACTGCAGCTCATCTCTATCCCATAAAGGAAGAGAGGCTGCAGTTTTCATTTATCTCTGTTGTTTGAACTGCGACATCATCATCTGGGCGGCACGGGGATTCTTCTGCATCATGGCCATCTGTTTCTTCATCATCTCGAAGGAATCAAGAAGCTTGGTGACTTCATTTGGCTGGACACCGGCACCCTTGGCAATACGGATCTTGCGGCTGGTCTTGACCATCTCTGGCTTCTTTCTTTCCTGACGGGTCATGGAATTGATGATGACCTCGGTCTTCTTGAGCATCGCCTGGGCTGCGTCGACCTGATCGTCATCCATCTTGGGCATATTCGGAAGCATGGTGAGGATCTTCTTGAGAGGTCCAAGACGGTTCATCTGCTTCATCAGAGAGAGCATGTCATTGAGATCGAAAAGACCCTGCTGGAGTCTTCTTGAGGTCTTTTCTGCCTGCTTGGCATCGATCTTTTCCTGCATCTGCTCGACAAGGCTGACGATATCGCCCATGCCGAGGATTCTCGAGGCCATACGATCCGGATGGAAATTCTCGAAATCGGTGATCTTTTCACCGGTACCGGCATACTTGATAGGAATGCCCGTGAGCTTCTTGATCGACAAGGCGGCACCACCGCGGGAATCACCATCGAGCTTGGTCATGACAAGACCGGTGATCTTGATCTGCGAATGGAAGGACAAGGCGACATTGGTCGCATTCTGACCAACTAAGGAATCCACGGTCAATAAGGTTTCATCGACATGCACCGTCGACTGGATATCCTTGAGTTCCTGCATGAGCTTCTCATCGATTTCCAATCGGCCGGCGGTATCCAAGATGAGAATCTGGTATTTCTCATTGCAGGCCTTTTCGTAGGCAGCCTTGGCAATGAGAGGAACAGGCGTTCCGGATTCATCCGAATAGGTCTCCACAGCCGGAGAACACTTCAGGCCGAGGTTTCTTAGCTGTTCGATGGCCGCCGGACGATAGACATCGAGGGCACCGAAAAGAACCTTTTTATGATTCTTCGTTTCGAAAAGCTGGGCAAGCTTGGCCGCTGAGGTCGTCTTACCAGTACCCTGCAAACCCACCATCATGATGACGGTCGGTCTTCCATCCAGACGGAAGGGAATATCATTGTCGCCATCGCCCAAAAGTTTTTCCATCTTGTCATGGACGATCTTGACGACCATATCGCCGGGAGAGACCTTCTCGAGGACTTTCTGTCCGATGGACTCTTCCTTGACTTCCTTGATGAAGTCAGAGACAACATCATAGTTCACATCCGCTTCCAGAAGTGCCTTGCGCACTTCGGAAAGCATTTCATCCATATTCTTTTCACTCAACGTCGCCTGTCCGCGCATCTTCTTGAAGATGCCCGAAAGACGGGATGAAAGACTTTCAAATGCCATATTCGATTTCTCCTTTCAGTTTCTGAATCAGCTTCTTTCTCTCTTCTTCATCTTTTTCGAGGGAAAGCTGATTCAGAAGTGTAAGCATATTTCGGCTTTTTTCATAGACACATAGGCAATCCTCATATTTCTCAAGCAGTTTCTCGCCATTGCTCAAGGATTCGAAGATCGCATTCCGCGAGACATTTTCCACCTGGGAAATCTCCGTGATGGAATAATCCTCCAGATAGAAGAGTTCCATCCGATGGTGGATATTCTCCGTCAGCAGTCCCCCATAGATGAGAAGAAGCTGAGAGACACGCTCTTTTTTCTCCAATTCGTTTTCCATAGCTCAGAAAATAAGGAAGATGAGAAGATCCCAGAGGCAGAAGAAGATACCGACTAAGAAGAAACGGTACCAGAAACGCGCATACTTATAGAAATGAATGCGGTCGATCCACTGCTCCATGAGTGCGAAGATGAAGGCGAGGATGATGGAGGTGATGATATCGGCAAGATAGACATCGGGAATGATGAGGCTGACGGCGGTGCTGACGAGGATGTTGAGGAAGTACATGAAGAGGAGTTCAAGAAGAAACTGTCTATTCATTGCTCTCGTCACCTTTTCCGATCAAGAGACCATAGAGATATTTATCCAAGTCGAATTCCTCAAGATCATCCATCTTTTCGCCTAATCCGATGAATTTCACCGGCAGAGCCAAACGGTCACGGATGGAGAGGATGATGCCGCCTTTGGAGGTGCCATCCATCTTCGTGATGATGATGCCCGTCAGATTGACGGCCTCCTTGAAGACACTGGCCTGATCGATGCCGTTCTGACCCGTATTCGCATCGATGATGAGAAGCGATTCATGCGGTGCTTCCGGAATGACTTTCTTGATGACGCGAACCATCTTGGAAAGTTCATCCATGAGGCCTTTTTTGTTCTGAAGTCGTCCGGCGGTATCGACAAAGACAAGATCATATTGTTCGTTCACCGCCTTCTTCATGGCATCATAGCATAAGGAGGCCGGATCGCTATTGGCCTTGGAAAGAATATCGACGCCGACCCTTTCAGCCCAATAGGTCAATTGTTCCACAGCACCGGCACGGAATGTATCGCCAGCGACAAGAAGAACCTTCTTGCCTCTTTCCTTGTATTTGTGAGCCAACTTGGCAACCGTGGTCGTCTTTCCGACGCCATTGACGCCACACATGAAGATGACCGTGGGTCCATTTTCCGCAAAGGAGAGTTCCGTCGAGAAGCTTCCGCCCTTGTTGGCATAGGAAACGAACATCTTATCGATGAGAAGATCATTGAGTTCCTCGACCGAGGTGATCTTCTTGGCCGAAGCCTCCATGGAGGTCTCCCGGATCAATTCCAAAGAAAGGGAGACACCCACATCCGCCTCGATGAGGATGCGTTCCAAGGCATCGAAATATTCTTGGTTGACGACCTTATTCGAATTGGCCAGTTTCTTGAGTTTCTCGGTGAAGCCGATTCTCGATTTATCCAGACCGGCCACATATTTCTCTTCGACCTGTCTTTCTTTTTCCTTCTCAGAGATTTCTTCCGGCTTCTGTTCAGCAGCCGGAGCATCCTTCTTTTCTTCTTCCTCTTTGTGATGGGAGAATTTGTTTTTCAGAAAGTTGATGAGTCCCATATTATTTACCTACCTTTTTCTTGATGGCATCGCTTGCCGCGTTGATTTCCGCTTCCTTCGTATTGTGGCCTTTTCCCTGGCCGAGGATGACATCGCCAAGTCGCACCTCGACGGTGAAGCAGACATCATCGGAAAGAAGATTCTCCTGCTTAACCACGACATATTGCGGAGAGGAGCCCTTCAGAATCTCCTGCAGACGCGATTTGCTGTCTCTGGCAAGGGAGATATTCATCGCCCCGTCCAAGAAGGGCGTGAAGATGGAAAGCAGCATCTGACGGACAAATTCATATCCCTGATCGAGATAGACGGCTCCGATGAAGGATTCGAAGACATCCTCATGGATGTGCTTGTGGAATTTGCTGTTCGTCTTTTCTCCCTGGCTATAGCGGATAAGGGAAGAAAAGCCGAAAAGTTCCTCTGAGAAATAGGTCAATGTCTCTCCTCCGACCAAAGCCGCTCTCATCTTGGTGAGCGTTCCGGAATTGGCATCCGGCTTTGCTTGATAAACCATGTCTCCGACCACCATATCCAAAATAGAATCCCCGAGGAATTCCAAGCGGTCATAGCTTTTGCATTCCTTATGCTCGTTGGAATAGGAAGCATGGGTAAAAGCCTGCTCATAGAGAGACAGGTCATTGGGAATGATGCTGAAGCGATCAAAGACCTTCTGCAATCCGTCAATCATTCTGGTTTCTTCTCCGCAGTCGCAAAATAGTCCTTGATACGATCGACAATCTTGCAATCCACCATCTTCTGGCAGACATCGATGGCCTGATAGAAGGCATACTCATTGGAATTTCCATGGGCCTTGACGCAGACGCCATCGATTCCAAGAAGGATCGCTCCGCCATATTTTCGATAATCCATGATTTTCTTCATTCTCTTGAATCCCTTCGAGGAGAAAAGGTAGCCGATCTTGGTCAGAAGATTCATCTTGAACGATTCCTTGATCAGGTCGTTCATGATTTTGGCCATGCCTTCCGTCGACTTTAAGAAGATATTTCCAGAATATCCGCCTGAGACAATGACATCATGAGTTCCATCCAGGGCATTTCTTGCTTCGACATTGCCCTTGAAATTGACGCCCTTTCTTTCCTCGAAAAGACTATAGGCACCGACAACTTCATCGGTTCCCTTTCCTTTTTCTGCTCCATTGGAAAGAAGATAGACGCCCGGATTCTTCACGCCGAGGACGTATTGGGAATAAAGGCTTCCCAGAATGCCGAACTGATAAAGTTCCTCGGCCGTATTGTAGTTGTTGGCACCGATATCCAGGACAACCGAAGGGACTTCCAAGACACGGGTCGGAAAAGCTGTGCAAAGTCCAGCGCGCATCACGCCTTCGATATTTCGCAAGAGAATCGTCGATCCAGTGACAAATCCGCCGCTCGAACCGGCACTCAAAACCGCATCCGCCCTTTTCTCCTTTACGGAAAGAATGGCCTGATACATCGAGGATTTCTTCGCTCGGAGGAATTCCAGCGGCTTGATTTCCATCGGAATGACACTCTCCGTATGGAAGATTTCGATTCTCTCTTTGTTCGGACAATTCTCAAAAAGAGGCTTCAAGATATTTTCATCCCCAAAAAGAAGGAATTGGATTTCCTTATCTGTCTCAAGGTAATGGATGACCGACTGGGAAAGAACTTCCGGTCCGGAATCCGATCCCATCATATCAATGGCTATTTTTTTCATTGAAAAACCTCCTTTTTTCAAGGTTCCCTATTATCATAACAAATTCAGTATCTTTATGAAACCGAAGAGAGGAAAACGTCAGCAAAAATTCATTTTCTGATCCAGATTCAGGCTCTTCAGATAAGCGGAATTCTCCTCGTTTTCCGGTGCGGAAAGAATCTCTGCGGCATCCTTTTTCGCACATTCGAACAACTTGAGGTCATCCACGAAGTTGCAGACCTGCAATTCCGATTTTCCTGCCTGATTCACCCCACCATAGGAGCCCGATCCTCTCTGCTTCAGATCGAATTGGCTGATAGCTAATCCATCATTCGATTTTGCCAGGAAATCGAGCTTTTCCTTGGCTTCCTCATCATTTCCATCATAGACAAGCAAGGCAAGAGCATAGTCTCCGCTTCTTCCGATTCTTCCACGGAGCTGATGAAGGGTGGAGATTCCAAAATAGTTGGCATCATAGACGATGAGAAGGCAGGCTTTCGAAACATCGATTCCGACCTGGATGACGGTCGTCGAGACCAGAATCGGTTTGTCGCCGGAAGAGAATTTCTGGATGATTTCATCCTGCATCTCCTTCTTGATCTTCCCATGGAGAAGCTGTGCTTTCTCTTTGTAGCGGGAAGAGATCTCCTCATAGACTTTCTCCACCGAGCTGGCCCCTTTCTTTTCCTCGGTAATCTTGGGTGTGACAATGAAGACCTGGCGATGGACTTCCAAAGCCTTGTCGATGGCCTTATAGAGAAGAGGATCCATACCCTGGATGACTTTCGTCTGGACATTTCTCTCTCCGAAAGGAAATTGGGTCAAGGTCGTGACGGCAATATCCGCATTGATGATCTGGGCGAGCGTTCTCGGAATCGGTGTTGCCGACATCATGAGGATATCGACTGCTTTTCCCTTCTGAAGGAGGGCTTCTCTCTGCTCCACGCCGAAAAGCTGCTGTTCATCGATAATGACAAGCCCAAGACGATCAAAGACGACATCCTTGGAAAAAGCCGAATGCGTCGAGATCAGAAGCTGGACATCACCTTTTTTCAGGTCCTCGAGGATCTTCTTTTTCTCCTTGGCGGAAGTCGCACCAGAAAGGAATGCAATCGCAAGAGGATAGGAAGAAAAGACCTTCTTTGCATTCTGGTAATGCTGCATGGCCAACTCGAACGTCGGTGCCATCAGGACGCCCTGAAGGTTCCTCAATGAATTGGCATAGAGGGCAGCAAAAGAGACGATCGTCTTTCCGGTTCCCACATCCCCTTGCAGAAGCCGGTTCATGACATTGGGCTTTTCCATATCCAGAACGATATCCCGAATGGCCGAAAGCTGATCGAGTGTCAGCTTATAGGGAAGGTTCTTGACGAACTGATTGACCTCCTTATGTGGAATCGGAAGAAACCCTTCCTTCTTCAGGGCATCGATTTCCTTTTTGTTGGCTAACGATCGGATGCAATAGGAAAGAGCCTCCTCATACTTGAAGACACGCAATCCTTCTTTAAGATGTTCCTGGTTTCTTGGAAGGTGCACACATCGATAGGCGTCGAATTCATTCAAGAGACGATACCGTTCGACATATTTCTGAGGCACCTTCGAGACCATGAAGACCGCTTCTTTCGGCTGTGAGAGAATCTTCCTCAGCTGCATCGAAAAGAAAGACTGGGAGACGTTCTTTGGAAGGTTATAGATGGGACGAATACCCGTAATGACACTATACGCATCGCTATCGAGGATCAAATGGACAATGAAAGCCTTCCGCACCTCAGAATAATAGAGAACAAAGCACAATTCCTTCTGACAGCTCAGTTTCTGCATATAGAAAGGCTGATTGAAGATCATGCAGTCAAGAAGGGAAAGAGAAACACGGATTTTGAAGCGAATCAAGGACGTCCCACCCTTATTGATGGAGCGGATGGATTCCGGCTTCGACAAAAAGACAAAGCGCTGCCCGTTTTTCAAGACATGGGGCAATGGAGTCACGCTCAGGTTTTCATATCGCGCTGGGAAATGCCGGAGAATGTCTTCTTCCGAAGTGGCATTCAAGGCAGAATAGAGTTCTTTCTGATTCATGTTTCAAAAAAAGGCCGTTTGGAAACGGCCTATCCGATTTATTCGACAGAGACAAAGAAGGAATAGACGGGCTGAAGTCCATCGACGATATCGACTTCAAAATCATCCCCGTATTTTTCAGTCACCTTTTCCTCAGCCTGTTTTCTCTCTTCAGGCGTGATATCCTGACCGCAGATGACGGTGATGATGGAAGCTTCATCATCCACCATCTTTTCGAGCAATTCGACTAAGGTATTCAGTTTATGTTTGTGGCAGCAGACGATTTTCTTGCCGGTGATGCCCATGAATTTGTCTTTTTCGACGGTGACGCCATCGATGGTCGTATCTTTGATGGCGTAGGTGATTTCACCGCTCTTGACGGAAGCGATGTTCTCTTTCATGACTTCCTCGTTCTCTTCAAGGGTGGCATCCGGATTGAAGACCATGCAGGCAGTCAATCCCTGTGGAATTGTCTTGGTCGGGATGACGGCGATATTGTGTTCTTCCTTCATCAGATCGGCAGCCTGGGAGGCGGCCATGAGAATATTTCCATTGTTCGGGAAGAGGAAGATATTTTCTGCGTTGCATTCCTTGATGGCGTTGACAAAGTCAGCTGTGGAAGGATTCATCGTCTGTCCGCCGGAGATGATGTAGTCGACATTGGACTGTCTGAACATCTCTTCGATGCCTTTACCGACGGCAACGGCGATGAGGGCGTATTTCTTCTTCGGCTGTTTTTCAATGCCGAGCTGCTTTGCCTGTTCATCGCTCGAGAGCGTGGTATCAGCCTTGAGGGCAACATTGAGCTTATCCTCATTGGATTCGACGCCAAGCTTCTTCTGCTCGGATTCGAAATCATCCATCAGTTCTTCATGCTGTTCGGACATATTGTCGCATTTCATCGTCTTGAATTCACCAAACTGCTGGGCATAGGTGAAGATATTTCCCGGTTTCATCGTATGGATATGGACCTTGACAAGATCATCGCTGTGAATGAAGACGATGGAATTTCCATGAGCTTCCAAAACAGCCTTGAATCTCTTTTCATTGAAGGCTTTCTTGCCCTGGAGGTTGTCCTGATCGGCCAATTTGAGCAGGAACTGGGTGCAGTAGCCGAATTCCTCATGGTTGAATTTTGCCTGGACAGAGCCATGTCCTTCAACGGAAGGCGTTGGAATCTTTCCAGTGGAATAGGCAACGTTCTTTTCCGTGACCGTGGCCATTTCCTTTTCGACAATCTGATTGTGGAGAGCCTTGGCAAATCCTTCGAAGATCTTGCATAAGCCAGCACCGCCGGAATCGACAACACCGACATCCTTCAAAACAGGGAGAAGTTCCGGTGTTCTTTCCAAGGATTTTTCGGCTTCCTCATAAAGAATATCCAAAGCTTCATCCATCGGCATATCTTTTTCGGCTTTTTCATATAAAGCTGCACTGGCTTCACGGATGACCGTCAGAATGGTTCCTTCAACCGGTCTCATGACCGCCTGATAGGCGGTTTCCTTGCCAGCGACAAAAGCCTCAGCCAAAGAAATGGCATCGACAGAATCTTTTCCCTGAAGAGATTCCGAGAAACCACGGAAAATCTGAGAGAGAATGACACCGGAGTTGCCTCTGGCACCCATCAAAAGTCCACGGGCAAAATCCTTGGCAACCGAACCGATGGAGTTTTCATTCTTGTTGAAAACCTCCTTGGCACCGCTGCTCATGGTCAAGTTCATATTCGTACCTGTATCACCGTCGGGAACAGGGAAGACATTCAAGGCATCGACTTCTGGATAACAATTATAAAGATTATTCGAACCCGAAATAATCATTTGCTTCAATATAGCGCCATCAATTTTTATCATAAAAAATAATCCTTTCAGAAAAGTGGTTACTTCAAGCCCTGAACGTAGACATTGACCACTTTAAATGGAATTCCGAAATTCTTTTCAAGAATATACGAGACCTGTTTTTGAATTTCATAGACAACTTCGACCAGTTTGATACCCTTGGACAAAACAACATACAAGGAGACATCATAACCGTCTTTGACTTTCTTGACGGAGACACCGTCTGTGAAGTCTTCTTTTTTCAATAACTGTCCGAGTGGATTGGAAAAGTTTTTCTTGGCAACCAAACCAACGACACCATACACAGAAGAGACCGTGATGCCGGCAAGATCGGAGACAGCCTGAAGGGAAAATTCGATTTTTCCAATTTTGTTTGTTTTTTCAATTTTCATAATTTTTTCATTCGTTGTCTATGTATTATATAAAAAAAGGATAGAGAAAGCAAATTCGATCAATATTTCGAAAAAAGATAATATTCCACCAAAAAAGCGGCTGCAGCTATCTTCCCCGCGAGGGTATTGTCGCCGCCAGGGCGCTT
>CAVCCX010000050.1:0-8058 GCA_963600815.1 Bacteroides uniformis
CCAGTTCCTGGCGGAGGAATTATCCAAGAGCGTATAATTTTGCTGGGAGTTTACGTCTGATGATGTTTTTTCTTTCTACTTGTCTTATCATATCTTCATCAAAGGAGAACACATATGCCCTATATCCAATTGAAGACAAACAAGACCATCACCAAGGAAGAGGAAATCATCCTGAAGGATGCATTCGGAAAGAAAATCGCCCTTCTTCCCGGAAAGAGCGAAGCCTGGCTCATGGTCGAAATCGAAGATGAGAGGAAACTCTATTTCCAGGGAAGCAAAGACGACTGTGCCATTCTGGAAGTCAAGGTCTATCATGAAGGAGGAAGAATCTCCTATGATTCCTTGACCCAGGCTCTGACAAAAGAAGTCTCTTCCATCTTGAAGATCAAGCCTGATCGCATCTACGTCGAATACGAAGAGACGCCATCCTGGGGATGGAACGGAAGCAACTTCTAATCGAAGAAGAAAAAATTATCAGCGAAAAAGCAGCCCAGACGGACTGCTTTTTCTTATGGATAAGGGGGAAATCAATATTCGACGACATCGATGTTGTCCAGAAGGAGTTTCTTCTGGGCTTCATCCTGAACAGCCTTGAGTCTCGCTGCGGAGCAGACAGAGATCCACTGCTGGACATAGTTGGCGTTCGTATAGGTCTTCTTGCAGAATTCCTTGAGATAGGTGTTGGCTGATTTTTCATCGCCATCGAGAAGGAAGAGAAGATAGGTCATGGCTGCATCGGCAGAGGCATTTCCTCTTGTGACATGAGCCCAATCGAGGATGTAATATTTTCCAGCCTCATCGAAGATGATGTTCTGCGGATAGAAGTCGCCATGGCAGAACTTGTAGTGATTCGGCATCTTCTCCAGCTTGACATGAAGATCGTATCTCGTCGAGGAAGACAATCCGGAATCGGAGATGTAGGCATTGAGTTTGTCTTTGAGCTTCGGGAGCATCAGGTTGGAGGAAAGGCGGGAGAGAAGCTGAATATGAATCTTGACCAATTCGACGACATATTTCTTCTTGTTCTCCGGATCTTCCTTCATCATCTGGGCTAAGGTCTTTCCCTTGATTTCCTGGGAAGAGAAGGCCCAGTCATCGCCCACACGGAAGACCTCGTAGACTTCCGGAACGGAAATCTTGCTCTCGTAGGCATACTGCTGATACATCGCTTCCTTCATTGCAAAGGAACCATCATAGAACTTATGATCGAAAACCTTCGTGATGACACCGTCTTTGACAAAAATCTTTTTGTGATTGTGTTCGACAACCAATTCGCCTAATTCTCTTGTAGCCATGGATCAGTTCTCCTTTGTAAGTGCTTTCTTATTCTTATTATACACCTCTTCGCCGTAAAAAGCTTTGAGATAGATTTCTTTCATTTCAGAAATCAAAGGATAGCGTGGGTTGGCACCCGTGCACTGGTCATTGAAGGCGGCTTCGCTCATTTCATCGAGGTTCTCAAGGAACTTGGCTTCATCGACACCGGCTTCCTTGATGGTCAGAGGCAGTTCGATATCCTTCTTGAGTTCATCGATCTTTTCGATGAGCTTCTTGAACTTGATTTCGTCTGTCTTTCCTGTGATGCCAAGCATCTCGGCAATCTCACAGTATCTTCTCAGAGTATGCGGATATTTGTACTGCGGGAAGGTTCCCATCTTGGTTGGCTGTTCACCGGCATTGAACTTCATGACTTCATCGAGCATCAAAGAGACGCAGATGCCGTGCGGGAGATGATGATAGGCACCAAGCTTATGTCCCATGGAGTGATCGATACCCAAGAAGGCATTGGCAAAGGCGATACCGGCGATTGTGGCGGCATGGGCCATATGCTCTCTGGCTTCCGGATCGGTCGATCCATTGTGGTAGGCTCTCGGGAGATAGTTGAAGATCTCGAGGATGCCTTCTTTTGCCATGGCATCGCTGAATGGCGTGGCATACATCGAAGCATAGGCTTCCATGCAATGAGTCAAGGCATCGATACCCGAGGCCTTGGTGAGTCCCTTTGGAATATTGAGCATGAGGTCGGAATCGATGATGGCCATATTCGGCATCAGTTCATAGTCCGTGATCGGATATTTCGTTCCATCTCTCTGATCGGTGATGATGGCAAATGGGGTGACTTCCGAACCGGTACCGGCTGTGGTCGGAACGCAGACAAGCATCGCCTTTTCGCCGAGTTTCGGGAAGGAGATGACTCTCTTTCGGATGTCCATGAAGTCCATGGCCATATCTTCGAAACTGACTTCCGGGTGTTCATACATGACCCAGGCAATCTTTGCGGCATCCATCGGAGAACCGCCGCCGAGGGCGATGATGACATCCGGCATGAAGAATTTGCACACCGAGACGATTTCCTCCGCACAGGCAAGGGTCGGATCGGGTGCGACATTGGAATAGATTTCCGTCTGGATGCCCAATCTCTGGAGAGGAGCAACCACTTTGTTGGCCATTCCCGAAGTGAACAGGAACTTATCGGTGACGATCAAGACTCTCTTCTTATCATAGACGTATTTCAATTCTTCCAAAGCCTTGTTCAAGCATCCAGGCTTGAAGAAGATCTTGCTCGGAGTTCTGAACCAAAGCATATTTTCTCTCCTTATTGCCAATGTTTTCACGTTCAAAAGATTTTCGATGCCGACCTGTCCGGAGACGGAGTTTCCGCCCCAGGAACCGCAGCCCAGAGTCAAAGACGGCTTGATTCTGAAGTTGTAGATATCGCCGATGCCGCCCAAAGAGGATGGCGTGTTGACCAAAAGACGGCAGGCCTGCATTTCATTCTTGAAGCGGTCGATGAGATCATGGTGATTCAGGACATCGCAATAAAGATCCGCTGTATGTCCCCAACCGGCCTTGAGAAGGACCTTGGCCTTATTAAGAGCATCATCGAAGTCTTCGGCCTTGTACATGGCAAGGACAGGGCAAAGTTTTTCATGGGCGAATTCTTCGCTGAGGTCGACTTTCTCGACTTCGCCGATTAAGATCTTGGTTGATTCCGGAACTTCGAATCCTGCCATTTGGGCGACCTTATAGGCGCTCTGGCCGACGATCTTGGCATTGATGGCGCCATGGATGATGATAGTCTTTCTGACCTTCTCGAGTTCTTCCTTGTTCAGGAAATAGCATCCACGATAGGCGAATTCTTCCTTGACGGCATCATAGATGCCCTTGAGGGCGATGACGGAGTTTTCGGAAGCGCAGATCATACCGTTATCGAAGGTCTTGGAATGGATGACCGAGGAAACAGCCATCTTGACATCCGCCGAATCATCGATGATGGTCGGGGCATTGCCAGGGCCGACACCGATCGCCGGTTTTCCAGAGGAATAGGCCGCGGTGACCATGCCCGGTCCACCGGTTGCCAAAATGCAGTCGCAGGACTTCATCAATAAACCCGAGGCTTCGATGGATGGCTTTTCAATCCATCCGATGATGCCTTCCGGAGCACCGGCCTTGACGGCGGCGTCGAGGATGATCTGGGCAGCATGGATCGTGCATTTGGTCGCTCTTGGATGGGGCGAGAAGATGATGCCGTTTCTTGTCTTGAGGGCAAGAAGGGACTTGAAGATGACCGTGGCGGTCGGATTGGTTGTCGGAACGATGCCGCCTAAGACACCCAAAGGCTCGGCAAGGGTCTGATAGCCGTTATCTTCATCCGATTCGAGAACATCGCAGGTTTTCGAATAGCGATAGGCATTATAAATATATTCGGCTGCAAAATGGTTCTTCATGACCTTGTCTTCCAAGACGCCCATGCCGGTCTCTTCGACCGCTTCCTTGGCAAGCGGAATACGGGCTTTGTTGGCGGCAATGGCGGCAGCCTGGAAAATTTTGTCGACCTGTTCCTGGGTATAGGTGGAATAAGCCTGCTGGGCTTTTCTGACCTTCTCCAATAATTTGTTGAATACTTCACTGGTTTGCAGTTCTAATTGTTCATCCATTGTGCAATATCTCCTATTTTCACTGACAAGATTATAATCAAAACGTGCATTGATATACAACACTTTTGTATGCAAAATGAGCAAAATATTCACAAATTGAAGCGTGAATGCGTATTCATAAGGCGAAATATCTGATTTTGTGCAAAAAGTACGCACGCTTTATTTCTCATGTATCTGAAAAGAGAGGATCTTTGCTGATCCGCCAGCATTCCCTCTGGCATAGAATCCGATTCGAGAAGAGACCCATCTTCCCTTCATTGCACGATGGATTTCCTTTGATTTTCTTCTTCCATAGCCGAAGCGATAGAAGAGATCTTCCTGATTCTTCTTTCTTCCTTCGAGATGAAGAACGATTTTTTTCTGATCGATCGGATATGAAGAAATCGTTTCTTCAGCATGAGAAAATCCACCTATTCTCTCCTCAAGATAGTTTTTGCCTTCACGATGAACAATGCAAAGATAGGAATATTCCTCTCCCATCAGGAAAAGGCCGGCTTCATCGCGTTCCTTTTCGAGGCTCAGTTCGAATTCGACCCGGACATCGAAATTCAGATAGGGTATTTTCTCTGAATAGGTGTTCTCCTGGAGATGCAGTTCCTTGATCGAATTCACACAGTGCAGGATCATTCCGTTCTTCGTCAAGGTCGACCATCCTTCCTTCTTATTCGCCGGTGTCTGGAAGCAGGGATTGATTTCATTCTTGAAGAAACAGTCATGGTCGATGAAATATTCCTTTCTCTCAGGAAGAAACATCTCATGAGATAGAACCGGCTGTCCTGAAAGACGAACATCACTCACTTCTCCACAGATAGGCCAATCCTCATGCCAATAGACGGGTTCAAGATGAAGGATTCTTCCATAGGGGCCCATATCCTGGAAATGATAGAAAGCCCATTTGTCCTTTTCATATTCGACCAAGGCTCCCTGGTGGGGTCCATTGATGGGAGAATCTTTCTGCATCAGGACAATTTTTGATTCATAGGGTCCATGGATATTCTTGCTTCGCAAGGCCACCTGCCATCCCGTTTTGACCGATCCGGCCGGAGCCATGATGTAGATATATCCATTCCGCTGATTGAATTTCGGTCCTTCGATCAGAGGGTTCTGATTCTGTCCATCATAGATGATCTCATAGTTTTCAGAAAGACATTCACTCAGATCTTCCTTCATTTCATAGAGTCCGATCTTCGAATTGAACCCCATGCGGGATTTGGCAAAGGCGACGGCAACATAGCATTTCTGATTGATCCAGATCGGACAGGGATCTTCTAGTCCTTTCTGGGGAATGACAAGGCGTGGCTCGGACCATTTCCCATAGATATCCTTCGTATGGGTTTCATAGATGCCATCATCCGGCATCGGGATGAGACAATAAAACGTATCATCATGATACCGCAAAGAAGGAGCCCAGCTTCCTCCTCCATGGATGACTCTGTCATATCTTTCATCCAGGGAATCATAGACGTAGTTGATCAAACGGAAATGAACCATGTCCTTCGACTGCAGTATCGGAACACCCGGCATATAGTTGAAGGACGAGGCAACCAAAAAGAAATCATCGCCCACCTTGATCACATCGGGGTCTGAGAAGTCTTCCTGAAGAATCGGATTTTTGTATTCCATACGAATGTTCTCCCATTTTTCTTGATTATAGCATGCCGGTCTTTCGAACGTATCCAGGATCGAGCAGCAAGCCTAGGAATGACTTTGACAAATTTTTCTTGATAAAAAAAAGGAAACATGATATAGTCAATAAGCACGTTTTTTAAGAATTTGTTTTATGGTGCTTTAATTGGGAGGATACTAAATATGTCTAGAACATGCCCTATCACTGGAAAGAAGCCGATGTCTGGCAAGAATGTTTCTCATTCTATGAGACATACCTGCAGACGTTGGAACGTCAACCTTCAGACAACAACCATCGTTGTCGATGGCAAAAAACAGAGAATCAGAGTCTCTGCCGCTGGCTTACGTACTTTAAGAAAGAACGCCAAAGCTGCTGCCAAGCCGGTTGAAGCTGCTCCAGCTGTCGAAGAAGCCAAGTAATCTTCCATAAATCGAGGAGGATGGGCAATTCTTCTCGGATAACATTCGACAAAATGACGAACCATAGCGGTTCGTTTTTTTGTGACTTTCTTTTTTCTTTCAAAAAAAACGATTCTCTTTTCCAAGTCCTATCAGAGAGGACCTGAATCAGGGAATCGTATTTTTTATGACTTAGGCTGTTGCCAGAACCGCTGTCAAAAATAAAAGGAAACAGACTGCCTGCATCGAGAAGAGATAGATCCATTCATAGAATGCGAAGGCGTTGATCTTCGGCTTCACATAATAGGTCTTTCCATTTTCCTCGGCTTTTTCCATCTTGTACCAGTCCATGAGCTTCGGATTGATCAGAATCACAAGAAGGACTCCGCCGATGACGCCCAAGAGAACCTGAATGAAGGTGATGGTTCTTTCTGGATAGAGAAGCGCACCGGGGATCAAGGTCGAGAAGGAGAAGAGAAGGCAGGTCAGTGGGAAAAGAAAGAAGCCGATTGCCGAAGAAATGATATGAAGCTTATAGCGTTCCAAGGAAAGAAGGTTGCTCACGCTTAAGGAAAGAAGCGATAGTGGCATCAGGACAGAAAGGATATAGCTGAATCCCGTCGAGAAGGAAATAAAGAAGAAACTCATGCCGGTCATGCTCGTCAGTGTCGAAATGGCCAAGAAGCTATAGAGAAGCACACGGATCTTCATCGGTGCATCCATGTAGTAGTTGTAGGGAAAGGAATTCCGGAAATGATTCCGGTTCAGGGAATCCAAAAGCTGGTTCTGATAGATCAGAAGAGCCAGATAGGCAAGAAAGAAACCGAATCCGGTGATGAGAAGTCCTGCGGCAATATTTAGATTCATACCATCATTTTAGCGTATTGTCTTTTGGCTGTGAAGTGCTTTCAAGGCGATTTTCTTCTCACTCGAGCGGAAATAGTAGGAACCGGCCACCAGGAAGTCGACCCCAGCCTCCACACAGAGAGGCCCGGTCGTCTCATTGATTCCGCCATCCACGCCGATCTCATAGGATAAGGAAAAGTTCTTTCTGTATTCATCCAGAAGAGCGATTTTCTTTTCACTTCCCGGTATGAATTTCTGTCCGCCCTTTCCAGGGACGACCGACATCACCAGAACATAGTCAAAGAAGCTGAGCAAGGCTTTGATTTCATCGACCTTCGTCTCCGGAGAGAAAGCCAAGCCGATCTTCAATGAAGGATACATCTCCCGAGCCTGCTTGATCTTGGGAATATCGCCTAAAGTCAGCGTCTCAAAATGGAAGCAGATTTCCTTGGCACCGAGTCTGGCAAACTGGATCATCTGCCTTATCGGATTCAGGGTCATCAGATGGACATCGAAAGTCAAAAGGCTTCCATAGGCATCGTTGACCTTCTTGAAGATAGGTTCTCCAAAGGAGACATCATCCACAAAGCTTCCATCCATGACATCATAATGGATATGGCTGATTCCCAGAGAGAGGCATTCTTCGATATCTCTTCCGAGATGGCAGAAGTCGGCACTGAGCAGAGAAGGTCGAATCAAATTTTCTTTTTCCATAAATCGTTTACCTTTACTTCCTCCATGATGCGGAGGTAATTTTCATATGAATCCGAAGAGAGTTCCCCTTCCTCGATTGCACGGATGACTTCGCAGCCCTTCGAGGAAGGAAGATGGAGACAGTCCTTGAAGAAACAGGAATTGAGGTATTTTTCATAGCCGGGGAAACAATGGGCAAAATCAAGGCTTTTCACATCCCGCAGCTCGAGTTCGGAAAAGCCAGGGGTATCAAAGAGGAATCCTTCCTCAAAAGGAAGAAGGATGATTTCCTTGGTTGTATGTCTTCCTCTTCCACTTGTGACATATAAGGCATCCACTTTCCTCTGGAAGTCCGGACAGAGAGAATTGATGAGGGAGGATTTTCCGACACCCGTCTGTCCGACAAAGGCGATGCTTTTTCCTTTGATTTTTTCTTTCAGAAGGGAGAAATCGAACTTCTTTTCATCATGGGCATTGACAAAAAAGATGTCATAGGAAAGTTTCTGATAGAATTCGATTCTCTTCTTCATCTGATTCATTTCCTTTTTCGATAAAA
>CAVCCX010000050.1:8895-13336 GCA_963600815.1 Bacteroides uniformis
TGGAAGGTGGCGATGCCGAAATCGGCCAGCTTGATGATGCCATCGCTGTTTAGGAAGATGTTCTGCGGCTTGATGTCGCGGTGGATGACGCCATGGTTATGGGCATAGAGAACCGCCGAGCAGAGCTGATACATGATGTCGCAGGCTTCCATGAAGGAGAATTTTCCTCTGACATCCAAAACCTGTCTCAGGTTCTGTCCGTCGATATATTCATTGACGATATAGGGAAGTCCCTGATAGGAACCGACATTGAGCACCTTGACGATGTTCTGATGGGAAAGACTGGCCGCCGATCTGGCTTCCCTTTCGAAACGGGAAAGGTTGATCTGATTGGCCGCTGTCTCGGAGCGCATCATCTTGATGGCTACATCCCGATCGGAGATCAGATCATGGGCACGATAAACAATCGCCATGCCCCCTGTGCCGGCTGTCTCCATGATTTTGTATCGATCATCGATGATTTCGTTGTCTCTTGTGATTTCGTCCATATTTTTCAGTTATCGTAGATTGCCACGGCGATATTGTCATTTCCACCGTTGTCCAAGGCTTTCTTGATCAGTTCACGGGCCTTGTCCATCGCTGGAATCTCTTTGTTCATGGTCTTCTGGATTTCTTCATCGCTGACCATATTATATAAGCCATCCGAACAAAGAAGGAGGCTCTTATAGGTTTCGTTCTCAAAAAGGAATTCTTCGCAGTCCGTCAGATCCGGATTGATGCCGACGGCATTGATCAGCAGGTTTTTCTGTGGATGGGTTGCCATTTCCGATTTGGTGATTTTTCCATTCTCGAAAAGGAACTGGACATAGGTCTGGTCGCGGGTGATCTGCTTGAGGATTCCATCCTTGCCGAGAAGATAGCATCTTGAATCGCCGACCGAGAAGATGATCGTCTCTTTTTCATCGATCAGAGCGGAAACGAGGGTGGTTCCCATCTCACGATATTCATCGCCGGAAAGAGACATCCTGTAGATTTCCTGATTGGCCTTCTTCATCTGCTTTTTATAGAATTTCTTGCCTCGACGGGCATTATAGACGTGGTGTTCGGAATTGAATCGGATGGAAAGGGTATCGACAACGATCTTGGAGGCCACTTCGCCCTTTCGATGTCCGCCCATGCCATCTGCTACGACCAAAAGCGTGCCATATTGGTTCTTGACCGCATAGGCTGCATCTTCATTGTTTTTTCTGCGAAGACCGATATCACTCAGCGCCGCTAATTTTTCATTCATTTCCATTTTTGTGCTTTGCCCTCAACTGACCACATGCCGCATCGATGTCACTGCCGAATTCCTTTCGGATGGTGGACTTGATATGTTTCTGGAGGAGGAAGTTGTGGAAGAGTTCCACATTCTCATCCGTCGAACGCTCAAATCCGTTTTCCATGACCGGGTTATAGGGAATCAGGTTCACATACCCGAATGTCGGTGCAATCAGCTTCGACAATTCGCGGGCACACTCTATTGTATCATTGACGCCCTTGATAAGGATATATTCAAATGTGACTCTTCGTCCGGAAGAATCCTTGGAATACTGCAAGATGGCCGGAATGAGTTCTTCGAGCGGATAGGCCTGGTTGATCGGCATGAGACGGTTTCGAATCTCATTGTTGGGCGCATGGAGGGAGATGGCCAGATTGATCTGCAATCCTTCCTTGCCGAATTTGAGGATGCCCGGGACAACCCCACACGTGGAAACGGTGATGTGTCTTGCTCCGATATCGAGTCCGAACTGGCTATTGATGATGCGGATAAAGGAAAGGACATTGTCATAGTTGTCAAACGGCTCACCCGTTCCCATGACGACGACATGGGTGACATGCGAGCCATCCTCTTTCTTTCGGAGAAGCTCATCGAAAAAGAGGACCTGTCCGAGCATTTCATCCGGCGTGAGGTTTCTCTTCTTCTTGAGAAGTCCCGAGGCACAGAAGGCACAGGACATATTGCAGCCGACCTGGGAGGAGACGCACACGCTATAGCCATAGACATAGTGCATCAGAACGCCTTCGACCTCTTCGCCATCACGAAGACGGAAAAGACACTTGATGGTTCCATCGGCGCTTTCCTGCTTGATGGACATGCTCGGCAGAGAGAAATCGAAATTCGCTTTCAGCTTCTCTCTGAAATCCTTGCTGATATCGCTCATCTCATCAAAAGAATGCACTCTTTTCTGATAGAGCCAGGAATAGATCTGTTTGCCTCTGTAGGAGGACTGGTTCATCGCCTGCATCAGCTTCGTCAGATCTTCCAGGGAATAGGAATATATGCTAGTCATGTTGCTTTTCCTTTCTTCTCAAAACACAATAGAATCCGCCATCGCCATCCATCTGACCAGGGAAGAGGATTTCCTTCTTGATCAGCATGAAATCCTTTCTCTTCTCTAAGAAGCGGTTGATGACATCATAGGTTTCCTGCTTGACGAGGGAATGGTTGATAAAAAGAAGAACGCCGCCTTCCTTGACAAAAAGAGCATTCTCAAGAAGATCGGCAAGCTGTCTTTTCTCGGCCTTGAGGAAACTATCTTCCTTCAGGGATGGAAGAATCGAAGGGTCGCGTCTGGAAAGTGCAATCCTCGTATCCTTTCCTAAGGCACACACCAAATCGAAGCATTCTGCCTGGACATAGGTCTTCAATAGGGCGAGATTCGATTCGATGGACTTGGACTTCTTCAGCTGGAAATGACGGATGCAGTCCATGCCTGAACGATAGGAGGTCGGATGTTCATAGGCGACGATAAGTTCGCCTTTATAGTATTCCTCGACCTGGAATCCGATGGGAAGGAAAGAAAACCCATCATCGAATCCTGTGAAGAGGACCTTGGGTGTCAGATTCGGAAGAGAAACGCGGGAGAAAGCCAGCATCTGCAGAAAATCGACCGGATAGAGATTCAGTTTCTTGGCATCCTTCAGGGGGAGTGGTGTCTCCGTCTTGAAGAGAACAGAGCGGTTTTCCAAAACGACCGACTGGAATTTCTCATTCGTGAGAATCTCATCCTGGCTTCCTTTGTTGGACAAAGAGAAGAAATAGGTCGGCTTTCTTTTCAGGTTGGAAAGGATATCGAGGCTTCTCTGGGGCGTGAAATCCTGTGTGAGTTTTTTTAAAAGGAATTCTGGAGCTTCCAAAAGAAGGGAATTATATAAATACGGTGCCTTCTTGACTTCCTCAGAGAAGACAAATGGCTTCTTGCTTGCCTCTAGAAGGGTCTCTATATTCTTTTCACAGTCACCCAAAAGACGCATCTTCTTAAAGGCATCCAAGTAGGAAGCCTTGATTTCCGCTTTATCCTTGGATGGATGGTATCTCAGTTCATATAAGGCGATCAAAAGGAGGATATGTTCCTGGCTGTCCTTTGAATCATTGAAGAGATCCATGCATTCAAAAGAAAGGCGGAAATAATGACGCAGGACGCCTTGGACATTCTCCTGCATCTTTTTCTTTCCGATTTGGGAAAGTTTTTCTTCCATATTCGTTTTGAAGATTGCCTGATGATAATTCTTGTTCTCAAGGAGAATCAAAGTCAGGGCATTCAGTTCAGGGACATAATCAGACATATTCAGACCTCTTTTTTCATCTCACATTATATACGAAAAACAACAATTTTAAAACGAAAGAGGCCTAAAAAGCCTGATAAAGCCGATCACAGGCCTTGGAGAGGGATAAATTGAGGTTATTTGCCTTTTCGATATATTCCTTGAGTTCGCGGATGACAGACTCATACACAGCAACATCTTCCATGGCCAGACGGTTGGAATTCTCGATATAGAAGTAGGAAATCAGATATTCTCTCTTGTTGAGGACAAACCGGAGATCATCGGAATCCTTCTTGCTGAGTCCCGGATGGATTTCGAAGAACTTGAGCAAAGAGCCCAGTCCCATTCCCTTGTTCTGGAGAATATAGGCGTTGGCGATGGCCTCCGCAGCCTCAATCTGGCTCATTCCACCGGAGAGATAGGCGTTTTCCTTGTTCTTGGCTGCCGTCAGGGAGATGACACGATACGCATTTCGTAAGACAAACTGGCTGACCTGGATGAAGTTTCCCGTCAGATAGGTGATGGATTCTAAATATGTCATGATCGTTGACTCCTTTGTGATGTTATCAAAAAAACCCATACGAGATGGGTTCTTTGATCAAAAGTTGATAGAGGCTAAAACTACTCAGCCTTTTCTTTGACGTCCATGACCTTCTTGCCGTTATAATAACCGCAACTCGGGCAGACGTGATGAGGCTTGATTACAGCTCCGCAATTTGGGCAAGTAACAGTGTTAACAGCCTTTAAAGCGGTATTCTGTCTGACCATACCCTGTTTCGCGTGGCCTCTTCTTCTGGTTGGAACTGCCATATGTCTTATCCTCCAATTTCAAACTATGCTAAAACGCAAGGTTTATTATAAGACCTGACTGCAATAAAGTAAACATTTTTTTGCTTCATGCAGGAATGAATTG
>CAVCCX010000051.1:0-13235 GCA_963600815.1 Bacteroides uniformis
TAGTATAAGAGCCTGGGGTCGGATTCCGGGTTTGTCAGCTATTCTGTAAAACTACCGTCAATATCATCACGAATGCCGGCAAGAGTGCGGGACAGACCGTGAAGCATTTCCACGTCCATGTCATTCCCCGCTATGATGATGACGGACTCAAGCTCGATTTCCCGCCGAAGCAGCTGGAGAATTCCACCATGCTCGAAATCAAGGATTCCATCGTCAAGGGATTGGACAAGTAAGGTTGCTCTCGGGCAGCCTTTTTTTCTCGAGTGTCGAGGAAAATCGTGAATTGTATTATCACTTTTCTTGTATCAAATTCCTAAATTCATTACAATATATTCGCTTTTTCTATCATTAGCAATTTGGAGGCGGTATGGATAAACTTAGCATCAAAAATATTTCCTGTGAAGCGGAAAAGAATCCGATTCTTCATGAGTGTTCCTTGGAAGTCAATAAGGGTGATTGCATCGCTCTTCTTGGTCCGAACGGACATGGAAAGTCGACTCTCTTGAATGTCCTGATGGGCAATCCGAGATATAAGGTAACCTCAGGCAGCGTTCTTCTCGATGGAGAAGACCTTCTTTCCTTTGGCGTCGATGAAAGAAACAAGAAAGGCATTTTCATGTCTTTCCAGAATCCGCCGGATGTTCCGGGTGTCGTCACGATGGATTTCTATCGTGCGATGCTCAATGCCCGTCTTGAAAAGCCGATTTCGCTCCTGAAATTCTATAAGGCCATCAATGAATCCTATAAGAAGGCCGGACTGGATTCCTCGATGGCGACCCGTCATCTCAATGAAGGCTATTCGGGCGGTGAAAAGAAGAGAAATGAGATATTGCAGATGGTCCTGCTTGATCCGAGCCTGGTTCTTTTGGATGAGATCGATTCCGGCTTGGATGTCGATGCTTTGAAGACCATCGCTGATATCATCAATGAACTCAAGGAAAAGGGAACGACGTTCATCATTGTTTCCCATTATGACCGCCTTTATGAAATGGTCCATGTCAACCGCACAGCCGTGGTCGTCAATGGCTCGATTGCCTTAGAAGGCGATGAGACGATTGCCAAAAGAATCTCCAAGGAAGGCTATTCCTTCCTTGAGAAGGAATATGATATCCGCATCGAGAAGAACGAGAAGAGTGCCAATTCCGTCTCCATCGGCTCGTGCGGCGTCAAGCAGGTCATGGGCAAGTGATTATGGACAAGATGTATCTCAACCCTTCTTCCTTTGAGGGGGACACCCTCATCGAAGAAGAAAGCAAAATCAAATTCTTCTTCGATTCTCCTATAGAGAAGAAAGAAATAAACATAGTCTATCATGTAAAGGAAAACCAGACTCTGGATCTCACCATGGTCGATTTTTCCTCTTCTTCCTTTCAGATGAATCTGAATGTGAAGCTGGAAAGAGGAAGCAAGGTCTTCCTTTCTTTGGCAAGCATCGGATTTATGGATACCGAGAAGGTCTTTTCCTTTAATGTTGAGCATCTTTATCCACAGTCGACTTCGAGAGTGAAGATGAGCGGCATCAACATGAAAAATGGTGTTCTGAGGTTCTTGGGCAATTCTTTGATCGTCAATAAGGCGTTCCGTTCAGATACCCGTCAGGAAGGAAAGATCACGAACCTTTCTTTTGACTGCAAGAGCGAGGTTTCCCCTTCCCTTCTCATCAAGGAAAATGATGTCAATGCCTCGCATGGTGCGGCAGTGGGTGCCTATAACCCGGATGAACTCTTCTATCTGATGAGCCGCGGGCTTTCTTTGGAGGAAAGTGAAAAACTGATTACGTATGGGACTCTTCTTCCCATCATTGAAAAATTAGAGGATGAGAAACTGATCGAGAAGGTCAAGTCCTCTCTGGAGGTGCTGACTTTATGAGTCTGAATCCGTATGAAATAAGAAAAGATTTCCCGATGTATGACAAGCACGACGGGAAATTCAAAGACCTTCCTTTGGTCTATCTGGATAATTCCGCAACGACCTTCAAGCCGTATAGCGTCATTGAGAGTGTGAACCACTATTATATGGATATCACGGCCAACACCAGAAGAGGCGACTATTCCTTGGCCCATGAAGCGGATGCGGCTTTTGATGAGGCAAGAAAGGTGGTTGCCAAGTTCATCCATGCCCGTGATGAAAAAGAAGTCATCTTCACCAGCGGGGATACAGAGGGCCTAAACGAAATCGCCTATGGACTTCTTCCCTTGCTTCAGAAGGGGGATGAAATCATCCTTTCCCAGTCCGAACATGCTTCGAATGTCCTTCCTTGGTTTCAGGTGTGCAAGATCACGGGAGCAGTCTTAAAATATGTCCAGCTGGATGAAAAAGGAAGAATCACTCCGGAAGGGCTTCTCAAGATCATCTCCGAGAAGACGAAGATTGTCTCTTTAGCCAGTGTCAGCAATGTCATGGGCTATAAGGCCGATGTGAAGAGGCTTGCTCAGATTGCCCATCAGTATCATGCCATCTATATCGATGATGCTGCCCAGTCCGTCGCCCATACAAAGACGGATGTCATTGACAGTGATGTCGATCTTCTTGTCTTTTCTGGACATAAGATGCTCGGCCCAACCGGCATCGGTGTCCTTTATGGAAAGATGGAAATCTTAGAGAAGATGACACCTCTTCTTTATGGCGGAGAAATGAATGCCCGCTTCCATTCGGATATGTATCTCTCCTTGGACGATATTCCTTATCGCTTTGAGGCTGGAACACAGAATGTCGCCGGTGCATTAGGGTTGCAGAGCGCCTGTGAATACCTTTTGAAGATCGGATTCGACCAGATCGAGGAACATGAAGCCATGCTTCGGAAACTGGCCATCGAAGGCCTGAAGAAGAATGGCAATGCCATCATCTACAATGAGGATGCCGATAGCGGAATCATCACGTTCAATATCAAGGACGTCTTCCCGCAGGATGTGGCAACTTACCTTTCGAGCAAAGGTGTGTTTGTCCGTTCCGGAACCCATTGTGCAAAGATTCTTCCGGAATTCATGCACGTGGATGGAACCGTTCGCGCATCGCTTTATCTCTACAATACCAAAGAAGATATCGAGGCTTTTGTTCAGGCCTGCAGCACAGCGGAGGATTTTTTAGATGCCTTTTTCGATTAATCCCGAAGAGATGATGAGAGAAATCATCGTCGATCATTATCAGAACCCAAGAAATTTTCAGGAAGTCAAGGATGATTCCTATATCACAATCCATATGGATTCGGCTTCCTGCATCGATGATATCTATGTCCAGGTGAAAATTGTGGATGGCATTGTCAAGGACTGCAAATGGCATGGAAAAGGCTGTGCCATTTCTACGGCCTCGACTTCCATCATGAGCGAACTTGTTCTTGGCAAGAAGGAAGAGGAAGCCATGAAGATCATGGATGAATTCAATAAGATGCTTGCCGGAGAACCTTTTGATGAGGAAGTCTTGGGAGAAGCCGTCTGCTTTAAGAATGTCAACCGCCAGCCAAGCCGCATCACCTGTGCGAATATTTCCTGGCGTGGCTTACAGAAGGCATTCCTCGAGGAGGAGAAGAAAGAACATGGAAAATCAGAATAAGGAATTATTTGACGACGATAACCGTGCCCAGTATGAATTCCGGGATAAGGATGTCGCCATCTATAGAACCGAAAAAGGTCTCAATGAGGAGACGGTCCGCGAGATTTCCAAGATCAAGAAGGAACCCGAGTGGATGCTGGATTTCCGTCTGAAGTCCTTAAAGGAATTCTTCGCCCATCATCAGCCAGGCTATGGTCCGGATCTTTCCTGGATCGATTTTCAGGACTATACCTACTATACGAAGATCAGCGACAAGGTGACGGATAACTGGGAAGAGGTCCCTTCCACAGTCAAGGATACCTTTGACAAACTTGGTATCCCGGAAGCCGAGCAGAAATTCCTTTCGGGTGTCACCACCCAATATGAATCGGAAGCCGTCTATTCGAATATGCTCAAGGAGGTCAATGACAAAGGCGTTGTCTTCTTGGATATGGATTCTGGACTCAGGGAATATCCTGAGATCGTCAAGAAATATTTCGGCAAGCTTGTTCCACCCCAGGACAACAAATACGCGGCCTTGAATAGCGCCGTGTGGTCCGGCGGAAGCTTCATCTATGTGCCAAAGGGCGTCAAGCTCGATAAGCCATTGCAGTCTTATTTCCGAATCAACAACAAGAGATCGGGTCAGTTTGAAAGAACCCTCATCATCGTCGATGATGATGCCGAACTCAATTATGTCGAAGGCTGCACGGCTCCGATGTATTCCGAGGAATCGCTTCATGCGGCCATCGTCGAGATTTTTGTCGGCAAGAGAGCCAAGATGCGTTATACGACCATTCAGAACTGGTCGAATTCCATTCTGAATCTCGTCACCCAGCGTGCCATTGTCGAAGAAGATGGCCTTATGGAATGGGTCGATGGAAATATCGGCTCGAAGCTCTGCATGAAATATCCGTGTTGTGTCCTCAAAGGCGATAGAGCCAAGGGTTCGACCATCTCCGTCGCAGTGGCTTCGAAGGGCCAGTTCCAGGATACGGGTGCCAAGATGATTCATCTTGGAAAGGATACATCGAGCACCATCATCTCGAAGTCGATTTCCAAGGATGGCGGAACGGCGAATTTCCGCGGACAGATCAAGATCGCCAAGACGGCTTTGCATTCCAAGGCACACGAGGAATGCGATACCTTGATCATCGATGATCATTCCTATTCGGATACGATTCCCCACAATGAAGTCGACAATGCAAATTCCTATCTCGAACACGAGGCGAGCGTCAGCAAGATCAATGAAGATCAGCTCTTCTATCTGATGAGCCGTGGCCTGAACAAGAGCCAGGCGACACAGATGATCGTCATGGGATTCCTCGAACCCTTCAGCAAGGAACTTCCGATGGAATATGCCGTTGAGCTCAATCAGCTCATCAAGATGGATATGTCAGGATCAATCGGTTAAATGCTCAACAAGATACAGAAACAATATGATGTCATCGTCATCGGTGGCGGCCATGCCGGAACGGAAGCCTGTTATGCGACAAGCAGGATGGGTTTTAAGACTTTGCTTGTCTGTCTGAATTTCAAGATGGTCAGCAATATGCCCTGCAATCCTCATATCGGTGGATCAGCCAAGGGCATTGTTGTCCGTGAAATCGATGCACTTGGCGGCATCATGGGAAAGATGGCCGATATGGAAGGTTCACTTCTCCAGATCAAGGAACTCAATACCTCCAAAGGACCAGGGGTCAGATGTCTTCGTGCCCAGGAAGATAAAATCGGCTATCCAAAGAATGTCCAGGATTATCTTTTGACTCTTCCGAACCTCGATATCCTCGAGGATGAAGTGAAATCGCTTGTCATTGATGATCACGTGGTCAAAGGTGTCCAGATGGAAAAGAATGGATTCATCTTGGCTTCTTCCATCATCCTTGCCACAGGAACCCATATGGAAGCGAGAATCCTCCGAGGCCATGTCATCAAGGATGAAGGTCCGGATGGTGAAAAGCCAAGCCATGGATTATCCAAATCCATCGCAGACTTGGGAATCCACCTTCTCAGACTTAAGACAGGAACACCGCCTCGTCTTGATCCTGACAGCATCGATTTTTCTATCCTCAAGCCGGAACTCGGACAGGAAGGTCATTTTGCCTTTTCCTATGATACGACCCACTTCATGAAGCAAGAGGAGATGATTCCCTGCTATCTGACCTATACCAATGAGAAGACCCATCAGATCATCCGCGACCATCTCTCAGAATCGGCGATGTATGGCGGTGTGGTCGAAGGCGTGGGACCAAGATACTGTCCTTCGATTGAGGATAAGGTTGTCCGTTTTGCCTCCAAGCCCCGACATCAGCTTTTCCTTGAGCCGGAATCCCTCCATTTCAAGTCCATCTATGTCGATGGCTTATCCACCTCCATGCCCGTTGAGGTCCAGGAGGAGATTGTCCACTCCATCGTCGGACTCGAACATGCCAGATTCCTGAAATACGCCTATGCCATCGAATATGATGCCATCGAGCCCTCCCAGCTCGAGCATTCTCTTCAGGTGAAGAATTATCCAGGACTCTATGTCTGTGGACAGATTGCCTCGACTTCCGGCTATGAGGAAGCCGCAGCTTTAGGATTGATGGCCGGAATCAATGCCGGATTGTTCCTTCAGAAGAAGGAACCCCTCATCCTGAAAAGAGATGAAGCCTATATCGGAATCATGATCGATGATCTTGTTTCCAAGGGTACAAAAGAACCTTATCGACTTCTTTCCAGCCGCAGTGAATTTAGACTTCTCACGAGAAGCGACAATGCCGATGACCGCTTAGCCAAATACGGCTATGAGGTCGGGCTCAATTCAGAGGAACGCTATCTGAGGCTCAAAAGTCATAACGACAAGGTCCGAGAGACGATTGCCCGATTGGAAATGATCCAGATTGCTTCGAGTGAACCATTGCAGAACTATATCATGTCCCTAGGTTTTCCAAAGCCGAACGGAAATGAGAATCTGAAGAATTCCCTCAGAAGACAGAATGTCACCTATACTGGACTGAAAGAAAACTGTCCTCTTCTTCCTGACCTTGATGAGATGGAAGCGTTCAAATGTGAGACCATGGTCAAATATGAAGGCTATATTCTTCAGGAAAGAAAGGAAGCCGAAAGAAGAAAATCCTATGAGGATCTTCCTCTTCCAGAGGACCTTGACTATAAAAATATCGATGGAATCTCGCTTGAGGCCAGAGAAAAACTTGCCCTGATCCGTCCTTCGACTCTCGGCCAGGCAGGAAGAATCACCAATGTCCATCCGAGCGACATCGATGTTCTTTCCTTCTATGTCCGCCACCGAAACAGCAAATAAGAAACAATCCCTAGAGAAAAGATATTTCTAGGGATTTTCTGGTGGTTGCAGAAAAATGAAAGTTCCGATTTTTGTTCTTGAGTTTAGAATTTCTTCCTATCGCTTTTCGAGATGACAAGAATGATGATGCATTCTGCATGAAGAAAAGATAGAATAGATGAAAAAGGAAAGGAAGCATAGAATGAAAAATATACTTGGCGTCTACTCTAAGGAATACCCAACAAAGATTCTTCTTCAGGAGAAGGATCTCGATACGATTGAGAAACTATCCCAGATCCTGAAATACAGGCCCCATGTCTATTTCACAAAAGAGGGAATTGATTTCATTACGAGTCATTTTTCTTTTTCGCAGCTTGCGATGTTTTCGACCTCGATGCAATCGGCGGATGAATTGCTTCAGAGTCTGATGAACTCGTCGATTTCAAATCCGGATGATGTGGTTATCTGGAACAAGGATGATCTTCTTCGTTCCATGACAGGCATGGATCTAGTCAAGGTCACAGATGATTTTGTTGTCATCTATATGGATGATCCTTTGCCTTTGGAGGCAGAAGACCTCAAGAGATATCTTTTGATGATCAAGGATAAATATGATTCGAAGGGATTTAATGAGAAACTTTTCGATTTTGTTTGGAACACTTTTCGAAATACAAAATCCTATCGGAATTTCTTTGATTTCAGCGATTCTTTCGAGGATTCGGATATTCGATACACGACGTATGAGATTCGTGAACACTTTGGGAATTCCGATGATTCTATGGAAAAGAAATTGGATGACGCTCTTAAGGAGATCGACCTCTATATCAAGGAGGAAAAAAAGCCTCTTCTTGAAAGAGATTTGCCACTCTATGTCATGATCAGCATTGTGTCTAAACTAGACCGGGCGGATGCGAAAGTCGATGAGGAAAGGAAGAAAATCTATCTCACCTTGCTTGACCGTCTCTGTGAGATGAAGAATCCTTTCGGCTTGGAGACCAAAGCCTATGCATGTTATTGCGGCAATCATTTCATCGGCCAGGATTTCAAGGCTTCCGAGCAATGCTTATTGGTTCTTTTGGATGAATATTTCAGACCTAGCTATAGCAACACCCTTGGCTATATCTATTATTATGGAAGAGTCAACCATGGCATTCCGGAATATGAGAAAGCCTTATCCTACTTCACAATGGCTGCCATCAGCGGAAACGTCGAAGCGACCTATAAGTTAGGCGATATGTATAAGAATGGCTATGGTGTGAAGAAAAATGAAGATGCAGCTTTCCATTGTTATAGCAACCTCTATTGGCCGACTCATGAAGAATTTCTCCGAAATCCCTATGATTCCAATTTCGCAGATGTTGCCTTGCGATTGGCCCCTTTCCTTGCAGAAAGTCAATCAAACATGGAAATCCGGTGTTACTTGGAGGCCTTGATGGCCATTCAGCTTCGAAACGGTCAATTCGATTCCGGTGTGAAGAGAGGATTGGTGAAAAGCATCGAGGAGTGGTACAAGAAGCATGGAAATGAACTCTCGGATGATAGATACAATTTCACCAATACGACGCAGTTTTATGGAGAATTCTATGTCGAGAGAAAAAGCAATGAATTGCAGATTGAATTCGATTATAAAAACATCATCACAGATGCCCGACAAAAGAACTGCATGCTGACGAAATTCGTCACGATGAAATTCGAAGGTGATGTCCTTTTGGATATCCATGAAAAGACAAGATGCGATGACATCCGTTATGATTCCGGGAAGAAATGCTATTCATTTTCATTTGAGTCTAAAGATCATCTAGTCATCAGGGCAGACAACATGGAAGTCCAGTTTGATTATCCTCTGATCGAGGAAGACAATGATCCGACTCTCTATCATGTTGCCCAATGCCAGTATACGAAAAACCAGGGAAGAGTTTATACTTTTTTGGTGCTCGATGAAGGCGCTATCGAGGATTCCTGGGTGATTGAGGAAGATGGAAAAGAAATCTATCCGATTCGCTTTGGCTATATGACAAACAAGGAACTTCCATGTGACTTATCCGTCATGAAACATATTCGAAAGAAATAGGCAATCATTCTTTCTGTCGATAAGTTGGAAGAGAATATTATGAAATGATTTTCTTTCCAGTTATCTTGGAAATATATTCGAGCAAGTCTTTATCTTCTGCATAGACAAAGCATCCTTTCTGTCCACGGGAAAGAAGGACGCGATAGGTATTTCGGATGATCTTGTCGGCAAGAACATAGTTTTTTGCTTTCTTGATTCCATTCAGGGATTTATCATTCTTGCTTCTTTTTGTGTAGTCCGTCTCGACTTTCCCATCTTTGTAGACGAGGTCTTTTCCGATGATGACACCGACATATTCGAATTCAAGTCCTTGGCAAGTGTGGATGCATCCGACTTCTGAAAAAGAATCCTTGTCGATGGCCCAGGTATTTGTCGAGCCGAGATTCCATCTGGCATAGAAATCATTCTCAAGGCAGATGTCATAAAGACTTTCATCTTCTTTGCTGACCCAGTCATAGCAATAGCCGGCCAACATTCGCGATTTGTTGTTTCTTTCATTGTAGACACGGAGATCTTCTCTCATCCTGGAAGGATTGGAATAGAGACGGAAATCATAATCGAAGTCAAAATCCGGATTCGCTGTTTCTCTTATGCCAAGAAGGTTATCCAAGAAAGCGATATAGCCATCGGAGCCATCGCAGCGGAATTGGGAGACAAGGATGTAATCCTGTCCTGATATGATGACCTCGCTTCCTTCTTCCTTTGCACAGTCCTTGATGAAGTCGATGCTACCGACGTCATTGGCAGCGACGACCTGTGCTTCGTCGATGAAGAAGACAGAAACTTTGCTGGCATGGATGATTTCCTTTGCCTGATTTTCGCCTTTGTTCTGGAAGATGCCGGATTTCATATTCAGACGATGGGCTTCATCGACGAAAAGGCAATCGAAGATATCTTTCTTGCATTCGATGAAGGAACCCGAGCTCTTGAAGAGGTTCTTGATATAGGACAGCTTGTAGTTGTCCTGCTTCAGCTTTTCGAAATAGACATCTCTCGGGGTGTGGTTCTTTGTGACATAGTTTGCTGCATACCCTTCCTGGATGAGATCAGCGAGCAGCTTGATGGCCAGAACGGATTTTCCTGTTCCAGGGCCGCCTTGGATGATGAAGGTGTATTTCTTTGGACATTCTTCTTCTTTATTTTTCTTCAGAATGGATAGGACTTTTTCCTTGATCATCTGATAGACGACCATCTGTTCATCAATGAGACAGAATTCCTCATTTCCCTTCATCATGGAGGCAATACTGTCCTGCAAGGATTTCGAAGGCTTGAGTTTTCCGTTTTCGATTTTCAGAAGAAGGTCATCCCCTCCTTTCTTGACGATGTATTTCTTGATGAAATTCCGGAATTTCTCAGCATCTCTCTTGAGGAAGATAGGCGATAGTTCGATGGCATTTTGATAGAAATCATTGTCGATGTGATTTCGGTTTCTTTCTTCGTAGTTATGTAGATAGGAGCAGGGATAAAGAGAAATCCGACTTAGGAGAATATCCTCATTGAAGTTCGAGATAATCTTGGCATAGGAATAGGCCTGATAGGAGGGATGGGTGACAAGCCTGTATCCACCTCCGGTATAGGCTCTGACGAGATAGTCATGATCCGTTGTTTCGGAGTTTTCCCATTGCTTGAGTTCGACAACGATGATGTTGGAATGGTTGTCTTTGTCTTTTCCGGCAATCAGGAAATCGACTCTCTTGGATGTGAGGGGAATCTGGTATTCGATGGCGATGGTGCAGTCCTTGTCGATTTCATCATCATCGAGGGTGTTTCGCATGAAGGGGAGAGAATTTGTCCAGGCACGATATTCGGCGATGGTGTTGTGGGAGAGATGATGGGTATGGAATTCTTCTTCGATTTTATCGGCAATCAGATTGTTTCTGATATCTTCAAAGAAGCCTTGCTTGGTGTTCTTGTATAGGATCATTCTTGTCTCCTTCCTCTATGTGATATAACAAAAGTATAACACTTTTATATGGTACCTCTCTTTCTTTTTTCGACATGTGAAAAGAGAATTTATGCAAATTTCCAGTTGAACTGGAAAAATACTAAATCTATGCGAAGAATGATTTGGATACGAATATGTTCTATTCCAACTATGTGGAAAGGTATATCGAAAGGAATGTCTCTCAGATCATCAATCTGAAGGATAAGATGAAATTCCAAAACGTTATGAAAGTCTTGGCTTCCTTGACTGGTGAGGAAATTGTCTATGATTCATTGGCAAAGGCAGTCGGGGTCAAGGTCGACACGATCAAATCATGGATCGGTGTGCTAGTGGCTGGTGAAATCATCTATCTGCTTCAGCCCTATAACGAATTATCGATTGGAAAGAGGGCCGTGAAAAGGCCGAAAATCTATTTTGCGGATACAGGACTTGCCTGTTATCTTGCGAGACTGAACAATGAAAACGTCCTTCGGAATTTGATCTTCAAAGGAAGATTCGTGGAAACTTATATCGTCAATGAAATCAGAAAATCGTATCGGAATCATGGATTGAGAGAAAACTTCTACTATTATCGCGATTCAAATCAGAATGAAATCGATTTGGTTCTTTTGGATGAAGGAAAATTGCATTTTATCGAATGCAAGTCGGGTGTGGAATTCTCCAAAGAGGATAGAAATGTCTTCCGCCAATTGAAGGGGTCGAATTATGAAATCGGTCTTTCTTTTATTGTCTGCAATACGACGTCTATTTACAAAATTGATGAAAATGTCTATGCTATACTACTCACAGCAATTGGATAGAATAGTTTTAGATAAAAATGATTCATTGTTGCCAATCCAGCTGAAAAGAATGAGGTTGTATAATATTTGCTAAATGTGAACCATGATTTCACTGTTCGCTCTCGACTGTGAGTAAGATAGTCCTTCGTCCCCCCCATGTTTTCGATTGAATAAACAGAGTCTTTTTTGCGCATAGGACAGGTTCTGATTTTTAGAATTCAGTCAGCAGGAATCCCATATAGAGAGGCAGTGTCAGTATTTTTTCATTTCTTCCGACGTTGTAGTCACCTAGTTTGATTGCCTTGCCGACATGATATTTTTCGGGATGTGAGAGGATTGTTTTCGTACTCTTCGTATCTCCAGTGTTGGCTTTCACCTCAACCAATGTCGCTTCTCCTTTATGACGGATGACGAAATCGACCTCCAGGCCGGAATCCTTGTGGAAGTAGTAGAGTTTTCTTCCCATTTTTGTGAAAATATCGGCCATGAGGTTTTCAAAGATTGCACCTTTATAGCCATAAAGATTTCCTTGAAGAACATCGAATTGGGTTCCATCTTCCAGCATGCTTATGAAAAGGCCGGTGTCCTGCATATAGACCTTGAAGACATCCTGTATGGCGTTGCCATCCAGGGGAAGTTCAGGCATTTCCAGATTGTAGCAGCGAACGATGATGCCGGCATCTTCAATCCATTGCAGGCTTCCTTGGAATTTCGATGCCCGGCCACCTTTTTGCACGGCGGAATATTGGAATTTCTTGTTTTCCTTGCTGAGCTGTTTGGGAATGGATTCGAAGCATTCCTTTATGATTGTCTTATCATGATTGGAAGCATATTTCACCATGTCTTCCTCATAGGAAGAAATGATGTTTCTCTGAATGGATAAAACCTGATTCATCCGCTTTGTATTGATGAATGTCGCGACTGCTTCTGGCATGCCACCGACCACGGTGTATTGCAGGATCAAGTCACGCATTTTCTGATGGAGTGCATCTGGAACAGGGATTTCCTTCTCAAAGCAGCTCTTGAGAAAACCGATCACAGAAGAAGAGATGCCATTTGCCCACAGGAATTCTTCAAAATCCAGAGGGTGCATCTCCAGGACTGTTTCTGATCCGACGGGAATGGATTTTGGTTGTTTTCCATAGCCTTTGACACCAAGAAGCGACCCGGTTCCAATCACATCGAATCTTCCATCTTCTCGGAAGAACTTCAAGGCTGTCCGGGCCTCAGGACATTCCTGTATTTCATCGAGAATCAGGATTGTTTTTCCAGGCTCGAAGATGGCATCTGGACCAAGCAATGCTGACATCATCATGATGAGATGATCGACTTCGAGCGAACCATCAAAAATCGATGCATAGGTTGGATTCATGTAGAAGTTGAGATAGACCTCATGCTGGTAATATTTTTTTGCAAAATCACGGACGGAAAAGGTCTTTCCGCATTGACGGCACCCTTTTATGATCAAGGGAGTATGATTTGGTGTGTTCTTCCAGGTGATCAGTTCTTGCTCTATTTTTCTTTTCAGCATATAAAAAAACTCCTTTCCGTATTTGAATGATTATATCATAGAAGCACTTTTTTAAGGGAGTTTTACATGTACTTTTACATTTTTTCTATGGAGTTTTT
>CAVCCX010000052.1:0-12956 GCA_963600815.1 Bacteroides uniformis
AAATAATATGGATTGCATTTTCTTTTCCGGATTGAAAAAACCATCATTTTGAATAAATAAAGTTGAGAAAGCGTTTGCAATGGTTTATAGTATAAGTATCAGCAAAGTCTTGTATACAAGATGGAGGTGCAATTATGTTAAAAAAAGCGTTGATATTCGGTGTAGCAGGCGTCAGCGGCGTCTATCTCGGCAAGGAACTCATGGAAAATGGCTATGAGGTCTATGGCTCGGACATCAAGGAAGTGAAGGAAAACTATCGCTTCAAGGGCTTCTATACCTGTGATGTCACAGATAGCAAGGCCGTCAACAATCTGATCAACTTGATCAATCCGACCCATATCTTCAACCTGACGGATGTCGGTGGTGTCGGACAGGCCTGGAAGAATCCACAGAGAATGCTTTCCGTCAACCTGACCGGAACCTTGAATATTCTGGAGGCCTGCAAAGACTTCCTTATGAAGCCAAGAATCCTCCTTGTGGGTTCGGGCGATGAATATGCTCCTTCCTTGAAGATGCTTGATGAGAATTCGACGCTCAAGTCGACTTCTCCTTATGGCATCACCAAGATCACCCAGGAGCAGCTTGCCGAAGTCTATCATGAGAAATATGGCATGCCGGTTTATTGCGTCCGTCCATTCAACCACGCCGGTGTCGGACAGAATGAGAATTTCTTTGTTCCGATGATCGCCAAGCAGGCCGCGGAAATCAAGAAAGGCGTCCGCACGGAAAAGACACTCTATACGGGAAATCTGAAGGTCAGCCGTGACTTCTTGGATGTCAAGGATCTTGTCAAAGGCTATCGCATGGTCATCGAATCCTCCAAGAGCGAGGAAATCTACAATATCGGATATGGAATTTCCTATTCCCTTGAGGAGTTGGTGGAATACATCGTTTCCTTGACCGGCATGGATATCAAGATTGTCGTCGATGGAAATCTCATCCGTCCGAGCGACAACCCGTATAGCTGTTGCGATCATTCCAAGATCACCAAGCAGTTGGGTTGGGAACCGCAGCACAACATCTATGAAACCATCAAGGAAGTCTACGAAGATTATCTGAATAAGGCGGAATAAAAATGAGGCTATCAAACAGGAATCCTTCCTGCAAGATAGCCTTTTCTGCTGCTTGATTTATTGTACGTTCTTTTTCTTTTTTCCGCTTCTGATTTTCATGATCAGGAGGAGAAGAAGGAAGGTAAAGAGCATACCGGAGAGATAGCCTGAAAAATCAATCAGGACGTCCTGGAAACTTGGTCCTCTCTGTCCTGCAAAGATCTGAAGGAACTCAGATAGGAACGCCAAGACAAGTCCGATGAACGCAACCAAGGAAAGCGAGATGATTTTCTTTTTCTTTTCATCAAAGAAGAAGGAAACGGCTGTCAGATAGCCAAAGAAGCCGGTGGCTGCAAAACAGAGGAAGTGGCCAAGGATCTTTCTCACCCAGTAGTTGATGGTATCGTATTTGCTGCTCTCCATGCTGGTGATGGTCAATGTTACGGTCGTGGAGATTTTCTCATCTTCCTTCCAGTAGATGGTGATATTCACCTTGCCTTTCTGGTACCCGAGAAGATATCCGTTTTCATCGATGGTGGCAATTGTCTTATTCTCTGAGATGAATCCGACTTGTGGATTGGTGACTTCGACACCTTCTTTTTCAGATTCGATGGAATAGGATAGCTTCACTGTTCTTCCATACTGGATGCTTCCTAAGGATATGGTGATGCTTTTTGCCTTGCAAGGGAGAACAGAGAGAACGATTTCTTTTCTGACATCCGGATTGACTCTGCTATAGATTATGAGATTTTTCTTTCCGATTTCAGAAAATGAAAGTGTATTTTGTTCATCCAGTTCGATTTTCTCATCCCCTTCCCTGATTCCGAAAAGAGTGTCGGTGCAGCCAGGGTTGAAGATTGGAGACAGAGTCATCTTTTCATTGGCGAAGAGAGAGACTTCCGATTCATAGTCGATCGATGTTGGGGAAACATAGTTTCCATCCAATATTTCGATTTCGAGTTGGTTGGAGAAAATCGCAGTGTCTTTCTTGGCATAGCAGGCGAGAGTGGTCTTGCCGACTTTCTTGGTCTGGAAGAGACCAGCTTCTTTTTCTATGAGAGCATCTGTGTCATAGATAAAGGAGACATCATCAAAGGAAATTTCTGGGACGTTTGAAGAAAGATGGATCTGGAAGGAGGATTGATTGATGACCTCTACAGAGGAAGAAGTGATTTTCAGTTCCTTGATTGGTTCTTTTTCGACATGAATCGTCTTCTGGGCGACAAGGGAGGAATTGACGATGGAGGTTGCCTTTAAGATGACATTTCCTATCGAAAGACCAGTCAAGGTGTTCTCATCCAATGTGGCGTATTCATTGCCCTCTATGATTTCATAATGGACTCTTTTATCTGATGTATCCAAGGGAAGAAACTGGGCATCATAGGTGTTTGTTTTCTCAAGATAGAGAACATCTTCACCGATGATGGATAGACTTTCTGGAGCGATGATGGTGGCTTCTTTTTTTCCAAAATCGAAAAGGGAAGCGAAGAAAGAACTCTGGCTTGAGGATTTGCTTCCGGGTGTGGTCCCTTCAAAAAGGATGAGTCCACTCAAAAAGAGAAAGAGGATCGGATAGATGAACTGATACCATGGATGCTTTCTTTTCATGGGATAGATTTTACCTTATTTTCCTTTGCATCCTCTCATTTTTCTTTTTTCTGAAGCGCTTTATGGAGTTGGAAGGCTTTATTTTTCTTGACGAAACAAGAAAATTGTCTCTTTTTTTGAAGAGGTGAGAGAAGAAATGCGCAAAAATTTGGAAAAGAAGAGCAAGTAGGGTAAAATAAATAGGTTTCTATATAAGAGGATTTTTTATGGACATCTTTATTGAATTTCTCAAAGCGATTGTCTTTGGCATCGTGGAGGGAATCACTGAATGGCTGCCTGTCTCTTCGACAGGTCATATGATCATTCTCAATCAGTTTTTCTCATTGGAAAAAACACAAGGGGCGGCCTTCTACGATTTCTTTTTAGTCATCATCCAGCTCGGTGCCATCTTTGCCGTCATTCTTTCCTTCTTCAATGAATTATGGCCTTTTGGAAAGAAGAAGACAGCCTATGAAAAAAAGCAGATCTGGATCACATGGGAAAAGATTATCATCGCCAGCATCCCAGCCGGTGTCTTGGGTGTCTTGTTCAATGATCTGATGGATAAATATCTCTTCAACTATCTGACCGTCTCCATCACATTGATCGTCTATGGTGTTGCCTTCCTGGCTATCGAATTCTCGCTTCATCGACGTGCCCTCAGAATCAAGGAAAGATATCATCTCAACAAGGAGAGCGGAACGACCTTCTCTGATGACGTCTCGGAAGAGAGCATGACGAATTATCCGGTCTTCCGCATTCATTCCATCAAGGAAATCAGCATTCAGTACGCCTTTGTCATCGGTCTTGCCCAGTGTCTGGCCCTGATTCCGGGAACCAGCCGTTCAGGTGTCACCATCTGTGCAGCCCTTCTTCTTTCCATCGACCGTAAGTCGGCGGCTAAATTCTCCTTCTATCTTTCCGTTCCGGCGATGCTCGGTGGATCCTTGATTAAGGGCATCATGTATGGCATCAATGTCTCCAAGGGCAAGGCAGATCCAATCACGGGTGTTCAGGTTGGTCTCATCCTGGTGAGCATGGTTGTGGCATTTGCTGTTTCTCTTCTTGTCATCAAGTTCTTCATGAAGATGCTTCGAACCAAGACATTCAATGCCTTTGGTATCTATCGTATCGCTTTAGGCATTGTTTTATTGATTCTCTTCTTCACGGTCAACAGCGGTAATCTTTCCTCCACAGCGAGTGTTCTGACACCCGTTGTGACCAACGCTTCCTCAATTCCGGCTGCATATTTGCGGAAGATCGCCTAAATGATTGTCGAAGTTTTGTGGTATATTTATTTATCGAAATTACATTCAGCATAGGAGCATATGAAAATGGATAAAAATCTCAACGAAAATGATCAGCAGATGGTTTCTCTGAATCGACCAAGTGGTGAAGTTCCTTCCCCCCGCTATGAAGAGGAGGAAGAGCAGCAGGGAATCACCTTGTCCCAAATCTGGCATATGATTGTCAAACATTGGGTCGGGCTTGTCATCTGTGTCTTTGTGGGTCTGATCGGTGGCGTCTTGTATTCGAAGGTCATCAAGTCTCCCAAATATCAGGCGACGGTTCAGCTGATGGTTGTCAGCCATGAAAGTGCCTCAAGCAGCACGACGGAAAATATCAATGCCGCCATCACGAAGACGAGAATCGCCTATGGCTATATGACCACCGATGAAGTGGCCACTTCCGTTGCCAAGAAGCTCAACGAGAAGGAAGGCAACAATTTCTACATCAAGGATTCCAATGGCAAATATACAGAAACCTTGGATCTCACCTCCGTCAAGAAACTCTATTCGGTGAGCATTCCGACCGTCACATCCAATAGCACGAGTGTCTTTATCAGCATCACCTCGACCTGCAAAACGGAAGCCTTGGCCATCGATGTCGTCAACTATGTCGCGACTTCCACCATCGAACTTTCCAACCAGGAAGGTTCGCAGATTTATGACTACCTCAAGGATTCTCTTGTCACGCTGGGAAGCGCCAATTATGCGACGGATTCCTCGACTTCGACTTTGGTCATCGGACTGATCGGCGTTCTGATCGGTGCGGTTGTCGGTGCTGCCTATGCCATCATCCGTGAATTGACCAATACACATGTCTCTTCGAAGGCTGAACTGGAAACTGTCACGGGATACAAGGTTATCGGTATGATTCCGAAGTATGAGAATAAAGTGAATGAAGAAGTCTCCACAACAGGGGAAGGAGAAAAGAAAAATGCCTAATGAGAATAAAGAACTCAGCCAGCATCGTGTGGCCGATGCCGGATTGATCAAGGACTTCAACTCTCCGGAAGCCGATGCCATCATCCGTCTTCAGACGAATATCGATTTCGCTTCCTTGGATAAGAAAATCAACTGCTATGCCATCACTTCCGCTCAGGAAGCCGAAGGAAAGACGACGATGGCCTGCAACCTTGCCATTGTCTATGCCGAAAAGGGACTTAAGGTCGTTCTTCTTGATCTCGACCTTCGTCAGCCTGCCATTCATAAGTTGTTCCATTTCCACAATAAGGTCGGTCTTGTCGATTATGTCAAAGGTGATGCCGATATCGAGGATATCGTCCATCACTGCAAAGGCGTGGATGTCATCTCGGCCGGTTCCCATACTCCGTTCCCTGGAAAGATCCTCGGCTCGGATAAGATGAAGCAGCTCGTCGAGGAACTCAAGAAGGAATATGATTATGTCCTTTTGGATACACCTCCGGTTCTGGTTGTCTCGGATGCCTATCTTGTCGGACATGATGTCGATGGTTTTTTAGTCATCTGCTCGCAGCATGTCTCCAAGAAGAAGGATGTCGCTGCGGCCTGCAAGTCCATCGAGGAAAAGAGAATGAATGTCATCGGCATTGCCATGACGATGGTTACGACCGATGAGGATCATGGAAGCGGTGGCTATGGCTATGCAACCAAATATGGCTACGGATATGGCTATAAAGGCGGCTATGGCGGATACCATCATCGTGGAGACGAGAAATAAATAGCAAATAAAAATGAGGAACTCTGTTTCATCAGGGCTCCTCTTTCTTTTGACCTACTTTTTTTGGATTTCGGTTTTGATGAACCAGTCGATGGCTTCACTGATTTCTTCGAAAGCCGTCTTGAAGTCTCCGTTATAGTAGGGGTCGGCGATATCTTTTTTCACAAAGGTATAGTCATAAAGGCGATGCAGTTTCTCTGGATGGTTGTTTGACATCATTCTCTTGATTTCGATTTTCTGATAATTCTCCATGTAGAGAACATAATCCTGGACCAGATATTCTCTCGGAGTGAGAGGATGTGCGCTGTGAAGAGAATAGGGGATATGATTTTCATCCAGCTGCTTTTTGGCTTCGCTATACATGTCCTCGCCTTTGGTGGAATGCTCCAAAGCTGCGGAGGTGACATTGTATTGGTCGGAAAGTCCCAACTGCTCAAGACGATAGCGCAGGATGAACATGGCCATCGGAGAACGGCAGATGTTCCCTTGGCAGACAAAGAGGATATTTATTTTTTTCTCCATAATCATTTTCTCCTAAGAAAGCACATAAAAAGATTATAATCCAAAAAAGTGTATTTGTCTCTTTTTTCTTTCTTTTTCTTCTGCCTTAGGAAAGCTGTTTTGCTTTTGTGGTGTCCTCCTTTTCCAGGACATAGGGGAAGGAAAGCATCAGAACAAAGAAGAGGGCACTGCCTTCCTCCAAAAGAAGGAAACGGGGTTCGGAATAGGAATAGACAAGCATCGAAATGAAGAGGATGATGTATTTAAAGTAGGATATCTTTTTTTCAGCAAGAAGACGAAGAACGAGCTTTCGAGCGATGAGAGCGAAGAAGATGGCCATGAAAAGAAGACCGAAGAGCCCAAATTCCATCATGATATCCGCAAAGGAATTGTGTGTGTTGAACGTGACGCTGTGATCGATCGGAAGATAGAAATTATAGGATTCGAAGATCGTCATGAAGGGATATCTCGAATAGCCGAAGAAAACAAAATAAGGATTGTTGAGCATGGACAAGGCGGCTCTGGTGATGTCTTTTCTGGCGCTCATGGTTTGCCAGTTTGTCATCTGACGGATGAATGGAAGAATGTAATCATTGAAATACGTTTCCCTGAAGAAGAAATAGGAAATGAAGAGATAGAGAAAGAAGATGGATAGAACTGCCAACAGCAGAATGGAATAGCCTTTGTTCTTCTTAAAATGGAAGATGGGATAAAAAATCAATAAGCAGAAGAAGAGGACACTCATCACAAGGAACGGCGTCTTCGATTTGATAATGAGGCAAAGGAGGTACTGCAGGAAGCAGAGAATGAGACAAGAAAGATTCTCATGATGGAAGAATTCCGCCAATAGGAAGACAGAACCAATCAAAAGATAGAAGCCATAGACATTCCTATTCAGAACGAAAGAGGTGATGATGTTGAATTCATATGATCCGGGATAGATGAAGATGAGAACAAAGTTATCGATATATTTTTGGAATTCCGTAAACAAGGAATAAACGATGCAGATAAGAACAAACAATTCGATGATGATATAGATAAGATGGAAAATGAATCGATTCTTTTCTGCAATCTTTTTTATCGAGAGGAAGAAGATGGCGAAGTAGGAATAGAAGCAGGAATCATATAAGAAAGCGGTGATTCTTTCTGCTGCGGAGAAGCCATCATAGGTGAGAAGGAATGTATTTCCATCAAAGGGAGAGATATATTCGAACGTTGTACTTCCATAGGGGAAGGAGAGAACAGAGAGAAGACGGATCAGAAGGAAGGAGAAAAGAAGGCATAGAATGATTTTTTCTCTTTTCGTATTTTCCCTGATTCTCCGATAGAAGATCACAAAGAGAAAGATATACAGAATCGAAAGAGGAATCGAGAGGAAAAGGCTTGGTGAGACACCAGGATAGTATTTCACGAAATCATAGAAGAAAAACTGACTTCTCTCAGCGGAAGCGTCTTTCGAGAAAGAAAAATTGCCTAACGTAAAAAGAGGCATCAAGCAGGTTAAGGCAAGAAAAAGAAGAAGGTTGATGATGCTCTCTTTATCTTTCTGAAATTCTCTGACATCTTCCTTGAGTAACGCGAACATATGGATATTATAAACGATTTCATTCCTCTTTTGTGTCTTTTGGAAATAAAATGTATGTTGAACTCACTGAAAATGGAGTGAAAAGCAAGAAGGAGAGGTTTAGAACAGTGGTTTCACTAGGATAAAGCCTACTGGTGCGATTTCTTCATCATGGATTTGCTCTTGGATTTTCCTTTTATTGAAATCAAGATATTGCTGATTGAGTTTATGTTATTAAATGTTGATTTTATTATTATTATTATTATTATTATTATGTTTCCGGTGGATTTTCGTCTCCTGGATTTTGCACATTTCGTCAATAAAATAGCGATTTTGTGTCATATATGGCCTTATATCTTGTTTTTTATTTTGTTTTTCTTATAATATTGCTATCAGTCACTTGCAAAGACTGATTGTTCTCTTCGTTATTCATTAAGAAGAGAAGACGAATCGAAAGAATATTTATGTGTTATCAGAAAAAACAAGAATGTATTTTGTCACAACCGATTTGTTTCTCCTTCCATGATGAAGGATTATTTTTTTCACTTTACGAGAGAGGAAAGGACTGATGAATGATATGGAAGATGAAGGAGCTGACCTTGCTATGATGACGACGGATTCTTTTTCTCCGATGATGGGAAATGTTCCCTCGATGGAAGAGAATTCTTTTCATGAAGAAAAGGTCGTTGTATCGGGTGGAAAATTCTATGAATTCATCAAGAGAACTTTCGATCTTGTCTCGTCTGGGACATTCCTTATCCTTTTTGGTTGGGTGATTCTTCTTCTCATGCTGATCAAGCTTTTGGAAGATATCGGCGTGAATAGCTATAAGCTCGAAATCACGGAAAATGAAAAGAATGGAAAATATCTTTCCAAGAATGGAAAGAGATATGACTGCAAATTGGTCCGTGATCCCGATGGAGAGAAAGACCCGACTGTCAAAGGTGCACTCTATACTTCGATTCGCGTTGGGAAGAATGGTAAACTCTTCAAGTTCCACAAAATTCGTTCCATGTGTCCCGGTGCCGAAAAGATGAAGGAACAGCTACTTCATTATGGCATCAATGAAGCTGATGAACCGGCATTCAAATTGAAGAATGACCCAAGAATCACGAAATTCGGAAGATTCATCCGAAAGACAAGTTTGGATGAACTTCCCCAGATCTGGGATATCTTCATCGGAAATATGTCTGTCGTCGGACCGAGAAGCCCGATTGTCGATGAGACAAAGAAATATACGGATTATCAGAAGAATCGACTTCTGGTGAAGGGTGGACTTCTGTGCCTCTGGCAGATTCAGCATAACCGCAATGCCCTTACCTTCCGGGAATGGATTGACCTGGATATCGAATATATAAAGCATCGAAGCATCCGTTTGGATCTCAAGATCATTTTCAAGGGATTCTGGATGGTTCTCTTCGATAAGACTGGTGAATAAGAATTTAAAATCAAAAAACGAAAAAAGAAGAGAATCATATTGGCTATTGCCGATACCATCTCTTCTTTTTTTGCTGAGTTTTTTTGAAACACGGACTTTCTTTGACGATGAAATAGAGGAAGTCATCCATCTCTTTTTCTGGAATGGATTACTCTAGAGTTTTCCTCCGAAGACGGGGAAGAAACTGTGCTCGCCATAGTCCTTGATTCTTTCTATATGTTTGAGCGTATCCATGTCTTCCTTCGAAATCAGAAAATCGATTGAGGCATTTGTTTTCATGTGTTCTGGATTTTTTGCTTTTGGAAGAACAATCATGCCAAGCTGAATATCATAGCGGATACATAATTGTGGAATGGTCACATCATATTTTTTAGCCATCTTGTCAATTTCTCTATTCTTCAATGCTTCGCCATGGGCGATGGGAGAATAGGCTTCTATCACCATGTCCTTCTTTTGACAAGACTCGATCAGATCAAGCGGAGAATTTGAGATATGACATAAGATTTGATTGACCATCGGCTTGATTTCAGAAGAGTTCCAGATATTTTCAATATCGTCGATTTGGAAATTGGAGACTCCGATGGCACGGAATTTTCCTCCTTTATAGGCATCCTCTAGAGCTTTCCAGACAGCTCTATTTTCCTTGATATAGCGGTAGGAACTCTGATTGACCTTGCTCCAGGGCTGTGGGCTATGAATGAGCATCAGATCAAGATAGTCAAGACCTATGTCCTCAAGAGTTTTCTCGATGCTGGCTTTGGCTTCTTCATAGGTCTTATATTCTGCGGCAATCTTCGAGGTGACGAAGATATCCTCACGTGCGATTCCGCTCTTTCTGATGGCATCACCGACACCATGTTCGTTTTGATAAGCCTGAGCAGTATCGATATGGCGATAGCCAATCTTCAGAGCATTTTGAACAGCGATACTGGCAAGATCGTCATCCATTAGCCAGGTGCCGAGAGCCAGTTGGGGAACCTCGACTCCATTTCTCAGTTTTTTCGTTTCCTGAAACATAGACTATTTCTCCTCCTCCCAGATTTCTTTTGCGAGCAGGAAACTCGCCCATGCCTTTGGCCATCCCGCATAAAAAGCGATGTGGGTGATGATGGCCGAGATTTCTTTTTGGCTCACGCCATGGTTCTTTGCATTCTGAAGATGAAATTTCAGAGAGGAATCCGTGATTCCCTGGGAAATCAGGCTGACCAGTGTGATGATGCTTCTTGTTTTCATATCGATATCCTCGTTGTTCCAGTTTTCCCCGAAAAGAACATCGTCATTGAAATGAGCGAATTCGGGTGCGAAATCACCCAACGCCTCTCTTCCTGCTTTCTGAACAATCTTTGCCATGATCTTTTAGTCTCCCTCTTTTTCAATCAGATGATCATATTCCCCGTCAGTGACTTTCTCACACCACTCATTGCTGCAATCTTCTCCAGGGACTTCGACTGCGATATGGGAAAACCAACTGTCTTTTTTTGCACCATGCCAATGCTTGACATTTGCGGGAATGAAAACAACACTGCCTTCACGAAGTGAGATTGCTTCTTTTCCTTCTTCTTGATACCATCCTTCTCCTGCCGTACAGAAAAGCAATTGTCCGCCTCCGCTTTTTGCATGATGGATATGCCAGTTGTTTCGACAGCCTGGAGCAAAGGTCACATTGGCAGCGAAAAGTCCGATTTTCGGATCGGTCAGCGGATTCAGAAACGAATCGCCGATGAAATACTTGGCATAGGCAGTGTTTTCCATGCCGATTCCAAACTTATTTTGTTTTTCGAATTCTTCTTTCGTTTTATATTTCATCATCATCATGCCTCCTATCATTTTTATCTGACTATGTATCGAATCCAGACGGCTCCGCTTTCGAATGCCTTGACATGTTCGAGTTTCAGCGGTGTGACTTCTCTATTCATTTCAAATCCATCAAAGACAGCACTCATGCCACCTCGGCCATCAATGCCGGCTCCAATCAGAATGCTGATTTCATCAATAAGTCCTGCTTTAAGGAATCCGGCGTTGATATGTCCGCCTCCGACCACAGCCATTCTTTTAACCTCGAACTCATCAAAGAGAATCTCACAGGCCCGTTTGAGGTCAATCTGTTTTTTGCCACAGGCAATCCAGGACACATGTTTTTCTTTCAGATAATCCAGATATTCCTGGGATGCATTTTCGCTGGTCAGGACTAGAACCGGATGTTCTTCCTTGCTTTGGTCTTCCCAGAGCAATGTGCCGTTTGTATCGGCGACGATTTCATATCCATATGCGGACATTGTCTTATGGAATGCTTCTTTTCCGAGCGGTGTTTTCGCTTTGCTTTCGAATGTTCCTTTCAGAGCCATCTCCAACATGGCTGTGATGCGTCCTGAAAGGTGCGTTGGTGCATCAAAGGAATCCAAAGTCGTGTAATATTCCTTGACTCCGGGCAATTTCTCTGTCATGGCACAGTCGATTCGACCATCCACGGATGTCATCATGTGACAGATAATATAGGGCTTCTTCATGAAAAGTTCCTCCTTGTCTTGTCTCTTGTAGCACATTCTGTCCTGTGCTATACTTACGATAAACCCTAAACCTAACTTTAGGTCAAGATATTTTTCTAAAATTTGGAGGTCAAGGATGGACTACACAATCGGACAGGTTTCGGAAATGTTTGATTTACCCATTTCCACACTGCGCTATTATGATAAACAGGGACTCTTTCCTCATCTTGTGAGGGAATCCGGCATACGAAAATTCACTGAAAATGAAATTGAGGCCTTGCGTGTTATCGAGTGCCTGAAAAAATCAGGCCTCGAAATCAAGGAAATCAAGCTTTTCATGGATTGGTGCATGGAAGGCCCTTCCAGCTATTCCAAAAGGTATGATCTCATACGGAAACAAAAGGAACGCGTGGAACAGGAAATGCACCAGTTGGAGAAGACAATGGATATGCTGACATACAAAAGCTGGTATTATTCTCAGGCCCTGAAAGACGGAAATGAGGAAAAAGCAAAGTTATTGACTCCCGATGGTCTTCCAGAAAATGTCCGGAAAGCCTATGATCGTTCCCATGATCAAAAAGAAAGAGACAAAGAAGACAGCACCTCTTGCAAGGATTGAGCTTTGCTTCCCCTTTTTGCTATAGTTTTTGAAACAACATTAAAAACGTATAATTCTTCAAAATTATACGCTGTCACATGAAGGATCTGACAAGATGCTATTGGGAATGTCAGGCATAAGGAGAAAAATGCTATGAAGAAAATGAGATTGTATCTTGATTATCGTTGCTTTCCCGTATGGTCATACGATGAAAATGGGATTTTGGTTTGGGACGATTTTCCACCGGATGACCGACCTGGAGGACGTTTGGAAGAAATGAAGAACCTCATCGTTGATGAATATGACTCTTTGTTTATAGACGGGCATGAATTTTCATACAAAGGTTTTTCCTCTAAGGAAGAAGGGATAAAATTCCTTTCTCTTCTTGATGAATTCAGGACTCTCATAAAAGCAAGGTATTCAAAAGAGTATGAAATCATTGATGATTTTTCTGATGAACTGAAATAGTCGTGCACTCCGATTTTCAATGCTCGTGCGGGCATAGAATTATGGCCGCAATTCGTATTTCTCTATTTGCTTAACCTCTATCCTGATTTTGATGAACTGCAGGATTTTTTTTTGATTCTCAATAAAGGAATTTTGTAAAGGATTACACCTTTTGCGTATGGTAAAACCAGAAGACAAGCCAACTAGTATACTTATAAGTATACTAGTTGGCAGTAAATTTCATACAGACAATATATAGTGACCTCACGTGATTGATATGACGTGAGTTATGCCGGATAAT
>CAVCCX010000053.1:0-12558 GCA_963600815.1 Bacteroides uniformis
GCAACATTCGATGCGTATATGGAATTGGTTTTCTCATTGCCATCGCCTTCAAAAAGAAAATCGTGACCTTTCGGCCACGATTCATTTCTAGTCTTCCTTGATGGCGTTTCCAGTATAGAGCTGGTAGTATTTGCCTTTCTGCTCGAGAAGAGAATCATGGGATCCTCTTTCGATGATGTGACCATGGTCGAGGACCATGATGACATCGGAGTTCTTGATGGTGGAGAGTCGGTGGGCGATGACAAAGACGGTTCTTCCTTCCATGATGGCATCCATGCCTTTGGTGACCATGGCTTCGGTTCTCGAGTCGATGGAGGAGGTTGCCTCATCGAGAATCAGGACCGGTGGGTTGGCAATGGCGGCACGGGCGATGGCAAGAAGCTGTCTCTGACCCTGGGAAAGAGAGGCTCCACCGTTCTTCAGGACGGTATTGTATCCATCGGGAAGCTGCTTGATGAAGGTATCGGCATTGGCTAGCTTGGCAGCGGCATAGACTTCCTCATCCGTGGCATCGAGTTTTCCATAGCGGATATTCTCCATGACCGTTCCCGTGAAGAGCTTCGTATCCTGGAAAACCATACCCAGGGAACGTCTCAGATCAGATTTCTTGATCTTGTTGATGTTGATATCATCATAGCGGATTTTTCCATCGGCGATATCATAGAAGCGGTTGAGAAGGTTCGTGATGGTCGTCTTTCCAGCACCGGTCGGACCGACGAAGGCAATCTTCTGGCCCGGTTCGGCGTAGATGGTGATATCGTGAAGAACGATCTTATCCTTTGTATAGCCGAAGTCGACATGGTTGACGTTGATTTTTCCCTTCAGCCAGCGATATTCGACACCCGAACCATCCTGATGCGGATGCTTCCAGGCCCACTTTCCGGTTCTTTCCTTGCATTCGACTGGATTTCCGTTCTCATCTTCCTTGGCATTGACAAGTTCGACATAGCCCTCATCGGTTTCGACAGGCTCATCGATCATCTTGAAGATTCTTGCGGCACCGGCCAAAGCCATGGTGACGGTGTTGAGCTGCTGGGCCATCTGGCCGATCGGATTGACGAAGGACTTCGAATAGAGAAGGAAGGAAGTGATGACGCCGAGCGAATAGACATGTCCCCAGCTTCCGCCATTGGCAAAGTCGGCAAGACCATATCCGGAGACCTGATTGATGACGAACAGTCCGCCTAAGAGAGCCAGAACGGAATACTGGAAGTTTCCAAGCTGGTTGACGATCGGCATGAGGGTATTCGCATAGCGGTTGGCTTTCACCGACTGCACAAAGAGTTCCTCATTATGTTTTCTGAATCCCTCGATATTCTTCTTTTCGTAGTTAAAGACCTTGACGACCTTCTGTCCGGAGATCATCTCTTCGACATAGCCGTTCGTCTTTCCAAGCTCGATCTGCTGAGCGATGAAATGCTTTCCGGAATGGGCAGCAAAGAATTTCGAAAGCATGTACATGACGATTCCGAAGAAGATGACCACTACCATGAGATAGAGGTCGGTCATCAGCATGATGACGAAGCAGGCGATCATCGTCACCGCCGAGGAGATGATCATCGGAACGCTTCTGGCAAGCATTTCACGAAGGGAATCGACATCGTTGGTATACACGGACATGATATCGCCATGCGTATTCTGATCGAAGAAGGAAACCGGAAGATCCTGCATGTGAGAGAAAAGATCGTCACGGATCTTCTTCTGGACACCCTGGGCGATATAGGCCATGAAGAAGTTGTAGACATAGGAGCTGATGGCACCGATGACATAGATGCCGATCATCAGATAGACTGTCGGGAAGAACTTCAGTCCGAGGGTCTGTCCGACCTGAATCTGTGTCAGGTAGGCGTATTTGTCCGCAGCGCCGGAAGCCATGACTGGGGTCAGAAAGTCATTGATCAAGACCATTCCGACAAAGAAGGAAGAAGCCACGGACGCAAAGGAGACAATGAAGACAGAAACGATGACAAAAATGAAGAGAGCTGGATACTGTTTCCAGACCATGGAGAGAAGTCGGCTCATCGACTTGTTTCCATTCATATTTTCATTCTGATTCTGAGAGCGATTTTTATTCATTGACATCGAAATCACCTCCTCCTAATTGAGATTCATAGAGTTCACGATAGACGGAACAGCGTTCCATCAATTCATCATTGCTGCCGATATCGACAATCTTTCCACCGGTCTCAAGAACGATGATGGTCTTGCAGTCCTTGATGGACAGGACTCGCTGGGCGATGATGAACTTCGTGACATCCGGTTTGGTATTGGCAAGTCCTTCACGGATCAGAGCATCCGTATGGGTATCACAGGCAGAGGTCGAGTCATCCAGGATGAGAATCTTCGGATCTTTCAGAAGAGCTCTTGCGATACAAAGTCTCTGCTTCTGACCGCCGGAGACATTTCCGCCGCCTTCGACGATCATCGTATCCAATCCCTGCGGGAAAGTGTGAAGGAATTCACTGGCCTGAGCCAAATCGCAGGCTTTCCAGATTTCCTCATCGGTGGCATTCTCATTGCCCCATTTGAGGTTCTCACGGATAGTTCCCGTAAAAAGAACATTCTTCTGCAAAACGACACTGACGGCATCACGAAGCGTCTTTAAGTCATAGTCCTTGACGTTCACGCCACCGATCTTGACTTCACCTTCCGAGACATCATAAAGACGAGCCATCAGGGAAATCAGAGAGGTCTTGCTTGAACCGGTCGGACCGATGATACCGATGGTATCACCCTGCTTGAAATGAAGATCGACATGCTCTAAGACATATTTGTTCTTCACATAGCCAAAGGAAACATCATTGAAATCGACATCACCATTCTTCACTTCCATGACCGGATTTTCTTTGTTCTTGATATCCGGAACTTCCTCAATGATTTCCACAATGCGTTCTGCGGAATTTCTTGCGATGATGATCATGACATAGACCATGGAGACCATCATCAGGGACATCAGGATCTGCATGACATAGGTAAATAAGGAAGAAAGGTTTTCGACACCGAGTTCCGAGCCATTCGTGGATGTGATGAGATGAGCACCCAAGACGGAGATCAGAATCATCGCAGCCCATATAGCGATATTCAGAACTGGGTTATTGAACGACATGATTCTTTCGGCCTTGATGAAGTTTCGATAGATGCCATTGCTGACCGCATCGAACTGATCGGTATGATACTTCTTTCGATCAAAGGACTTCACGACGCGGATGCCATCGACATCCTCTTCGACGGATTCATTGAGTTCATCATAGGTATCGAAGATCTTGACGAATGTCGGATGAACCTTCTTGGAAAGGTACATCAGGATAAATAAGATGACCGGAACTAGGATCAAGAAGATCCAGGCAAGCTTTGGAGCCATGACGAAGCACATGATCATGGCAAAGACCATCATGAATGGTGCACGGATGACCGTACGGATGATCATCATGAACGAGAACTGGACGTTGGTGACATCCGTGGTCGTTCTTGTGACGATGCTCGCCGGAGAGAACTTGTCGATATTCTTGAAGGAATAATCCTGAATCTTGACAAACATCTCATCGCGGAGATTCTTGCCGAATCCAGCCGAAGCCGAACTGGCAAAATAGCCGGCCATGATGCCAAAGTAGGCAGCCGCCACGGCCATCAAGGCCAGAGCACCACACCAGATGAGCAACTGACCCAAATCCTTGTTCGAGATGGACTTGAGCAGGAAGCTCATGAAATAGGCAATCAGGATTTCCAGAATGGTTTCCATGAAAACCATTCCCCAGGTGAGGTAGACGTCTTTTCTGTATTGCTTGATCTGTGCATTCAAGACTTTCAGCGTATGCACTTTCTTTTCTGTTTTTTTCATAATACCCTCCTTTATTGTTTTACATTCTTCTGAATCATTTTCAGGGCATCCTTCAATTCAGCTTTCTTTTCTTCATCCAAGCCTTTTTCGACCACGGCGTTGATCGACTCGAATGCCTTGTCGATCAAGGAAAGATTCTCAATCCCTGTCTTGGTGATCTGGATTTTCTTTTTTCTTTTGTCTTCTTTCTCAACGCTCTCCATTGTGATGAATCCTTTTTTCAATAGATGATTCAGCGTCTGGGAAGTCGTCGATTTGCTAAGCTCCGTGATTTTCATCAATTCTGAGGAATAGAGTTCCGACTCTGTATAATCCTTGATGATTCGCAAAGTCATCCACTCCATCGCTGTCAGTTTCGATGAAAGCTGACCGAGATAGCTCGAGACAAAAGAATCAATGCACCATGCTGTAAAATGAATTTCGCCTGCCAATGATTCTTCTTTCATACGCACCTCTTATAAAATGTTCGAATACGAACGATAACTAGTTTAGCAATTCAAAATCGAATGTGATGATGAAAGCCTTTCCAAATAAAAAGACATTTTCACGGTCAAGAAAAGCACATCATTTTCCCGTTCGGAAAAAAGAGGGAAATATTCGCAGCGTGATAAGCAACTTAATTTCTAGATATGAATTGTCTTACTGGCAAAATTTCTTTCTCATCATTATTGTTCCAGTTGGTCATAGACAAGACCGATTTCTTTTCTGATTTCGTCAAGAAGAGACATGACATGCAAGGTATCTTCAAGCGGTGTGGATTCATTTTCTTTCTTCGATAAAAGTATCTGATTCATCGTCTCATCGAATTCATAGAGATAGGAGATATTTTTCTTTTCATTTTTGGGACGCAATACTTCCTTCTTTCTATCCTTGTATTTTATCTTGAGGGAATTCGCATGGTGATAAAAAGGAATCCGGATTGTGGAAGTATCACTCGTAATGATGCATTTCTCGAGTCCTTTCAGGTCGACAATCGAAATCGAGATCTTCACATCATAGCCTTCCTTATAGGAAAAGGTGATTTCATCCTTCAGATCGATTCCATTTTCGATGAGGGCTTCTGCCTTTATCTTCTCTGGCATGCCAAAAAGACGATACGCATAATAGACAGGATAGACACCGATATCCAAGAGGGCTCCTCCTGCTCTTTTTCTATCTGCAACTCTTTTTGCATAATGAACCGAATTCAGATGATAGGTAAATAAGACATTCTCTATCTTTCCGATTTTCTTTTCTTCCATCAGAGAAAGCATCGTCTTTGAGGCCCCATGATAGAATGTCCACATCGCCTCGGATAGAAAGACATCATTCTTTCTGGAAAGAGAAATGAGTTCCTCTGCTTCTTTTTGATTGACTGTGAATGGCTTTTCGACCAGGACTGGCTTTTTATTTTCCAAAGCCAGCTTTGCGTATTTGAAATGGACATTGTGCGGTGTGACGATATAGACGGCATCCACCCCTTCCTTCATCATCGCCTCAAGAGGAGAAGAACAGCTACATGCATGATATTTCTTGGCAAATTTCTCACATGTCTTCTGATTCCTCGAATAGCAGGAGACAATCTCATGGCGTTGGCTTTTCAGCAATTGCCGAGCCACGATATTCGCTAACTTCCCCGTCCCGATAAAGCACCAATGAAACATGTCTCTTTCCATCCTTTTGAGTATTATAGCAGTCATCTCCTTATACATTCATCTATGAAAGATAAAATATTTCATATGATATTTTGAAATATTAATGTTGTAAATGAAACAATTGTACTATAATAAGAACAATGAACAATAAAAGGATATTTCATAATGAAAAAAAGCAGGAAAACAAAATTTCTAAGTCTCAGTTTTCTCCTCATTGCTCTCTGTTCAAATACGTCGGGTACGACAGGTGATGATGATATCAAAAACTACATCAAAGGAGACTGTGAAAGCGTAGCTGACTTCATCGAAGGAAATCTTTCCTATTTCGTTTCTGAATACAACAAGGAAAATGAAATCTATTGGCTTGCTTCCGGCATAGAAGATAGAAAGACCATCGTCGATGTCACAGACGGATCCGATGCCGTTTATCTTGATTTCGATGGAGACAATGGATATGCCGTCATTGGAAATGACTACAATTTCCTGGACTTCTCCCAAACAGGTGACCTCGAATATCTGAAGAAAATAGACAATATCCTATTCAGTGAATATGATGGCTTCGTGTATGAGACAGATACAGGCTATGCCTGTTATAACACAGAATACGGAGATGAGAATTTTTGGAGTGAAATCGAATTGAAAAAAAGATATAACGGTCAAGACTCCGAAGGCTCTGGAATGATCAGGAATTCAGATGACTATATTCACGACCGCTACGGAAATGATTTTTATCTCGATACAGATAAAAGGCTTCGGAATTACGAAAACGTGCAGCAAAACACTTACAGCCTATACTACGATAAAAATGGTCTTGGCGAAGGCAACTGCACCCTTTCCGCCATGTTTGGCATCATGCGATACCTGAGAGACAATAAAGGAATGTCCTCATTACCCTCTGAAACAATGGTCGCTCATCCAGAAAACGATTCCTTTTATGATGATTTGATAGGAAAGGGATACACGACAAAAGAAAATAAGAATTTTCCTTTACTTTATGAAGCAATTCGAGAAGCAGCAAAAGACTATAAATACACAGCCGAATCAAAAGCATGGACCTCAATAAACATGGCAAATATCTATATGGATGTCATGAATAAATGTGGCTACAGCAACAATATGTATTATAGATATGCCTATCTTATTTTGACTTGGACATTCGAATCTCAAGTGAAAAAAGAAATCGATCTCGGATTTCCAACGATGTGGAATACAGCAAAAGGCCAATATGGAGCGCATTCCATGGTTGTAAATGGTTATAAAATATATTCAAAAACACATAGGCTATGGTTTATCCCTTGGAAAGAAAACAAGAAACTTATGTCACTGAATGACAATTGGGGAGAAACTGATGTATATATGGATTTTGATGCCTACAGTCGCAAGGAATGCTTTGGCACATTCCTTCAAGTCCGAAATCACACATTCAGACACAGATAACTAAACTGGGAGAATGCTATGAATTTTTTAAAAATAAACTTTCTATTGCTCAGTTCATTTTTCTGTTGCGGAAGCGGTTTCTGTTCATCAACAGTAAAGCCTCCAAAAATAAATTTGCTTGGCGAGTCCATCGAATGGTATTCCTATACTTCCGAGAAAATTGAATTGATTGCCACGATAACCGCAAAAAGAGTTCTTTACTCAAAGAATGACGATGGAGAAGATTGCCAAGTGGATATCACCTATTCGATTGCCACAGCGAAAGAATTTCAGATAGATTCCGAATCAGTACATATTGGATATAATTTCAGTTCCGGAAAAGCATATACAGATATTGAGCGTTCCATAGAAAAAAATGGATACAACATATTCGCAACAACAATAAGCGAAGACATTGAATACACATTTTGTTACAACATGCCTTATGATCCATACTTCAAGCGATTCGTGGAGAACACCGACGAACCTGCATGTGGAGAGGTGTATGGATGGTGGTATAACAAAGAGTTCACCTTTTACATCGATGAAATCTATCAGGCATCCATCCAATCCGAATAGAACTCATCCTACATAGAAGAGCATCAAAAAAGACTTTCTCTTCTGTCCTAGAAAGGATAAGAAGATGAGAAAGTCTTTTCTTATGGCTAATGAGGATTCTTCATGTGATCCTTTTCGAGTTCACGATGAAGTTTTTCTTCTGTCTTCTGATAATCGTCTGGAACGGAGGACTTGAAGGAAGCGATAGACTTCTCTTCTTTTTCCTCTTTCGTCAAGGCTGGCTTCTTCATTTCCTCAATGGTCTCAGTAAAGACACTGGCAAGCGAGGTCACATTCGTGATTTCAGATGGAACAATCAGTTTTGTCGCTTTTCCATCGGCCACCTTCGCCATGGCTTCATAGGAACGGATCTTCAAAACAGCGGCTGATGGATTGGCTTCATTGATCATCTTGATACCTTCGGCTTCCGCCTTGCGGACGAGAAGCTCGCCATCGGCTTCGGCTTTCTTCACCTTGAGAATCGATTCTGCCTGGGCTTCCGCATTCTTGATGGCAGCCTGCTTCTGGGCTTCGGCATTGAGAATCGCGGCTTCCTTGTTACCTTCGGCAATCGTGATGGCAGAGGTCTTCTGACCTTCAGCGATCAGGATTTTTTCTCTTTTTTCTCTTTCTGCCCTCATCTGTTTTTCCATAGCCGCCTGGATATCCTTCGGAGGAAGAATGTTCTTCACTTCGACACGGGTGACCTTGATTCCCCAGGGATCGGTGGCGTCATCGAGAATCTGTCTCATCTTAGAGTTGATGATATCACGGCTTGTCAATGTTTCATCCAGATCGAGTTCACCGATGATATTTCTCAAAGAGGTCGCCGAGAGAGCTTCGATACCAGCAATCGGATTTTCCACGCCATAGGTATAGAGCTTCGGATCAGTCACATTGAAGAAGATGACCGTATCGATCTGCATAGTGACATTATCCTTCGTGATGACTGGCTGAGGCGGGAAATCATAGATTTGTTCCTTCATCGAGACCTTCTTTCCGATGCGGTCGATGAAGGGCGTCAGGAAATGAACACCCGTATCCCATGTCGTCAAGTAGCGTCCAAGACGCTCAATGACATATTTGTCTGTCTGATTGACAATCTTGATATGGGAAAGAAGAGTGACAATCACAAGAAAGAAAACGACTCCGACAAGAATCAAAGCAACAATTCCACCAACTGGCATAATTATTTTCCTCCTTCATCGGTCTTCGTGACCAATAATTTGTTTCCATGGACAGCCAAGACTTCGACAACACTTCCTTCTAGGATATCTTCCTCATCTTCTCTTTTAATGGCATTCCAGATGATGGAATCTACCTTCACTTCGCCTTTTTCCAGGGAAGTGATCTTCTTTAGAACGACGCCTTTCTTTCCTAAGATCGTATCGATATTCGTCCTCGATTTGATTCGCTGCAGTTTCTTATTCACAATCGGACGGATGATGATGAAGGATAGAAGGGATGCACCTAGAAAGACGATCAGTTCTCCCCACCAAGGCATATTCGGAATGAAGGTGACCGAGAGAGCCAGGATTGCCCCAATGCAGAACCAGACCGAGACAAGGGCATCCGTGAAGATCTCCGCAAGAAGAGCGAGAACAAAGAGAGACACCCAGACAATCATCATGATGATATTCTCATCCATATCTAATCCACCTCCTTCTTCAAGTCGATGATCAGAAGAGACTCATGCTGATCAAAATAGCAGACGTATTTCCTCGATTTCTCATGGAAGTCGACTTTCATGTATCGGCTGACCTTGCTTACAAAATCCGTCGAGGAGACCCTGGTGTAGGTCTTTCCTCCCGAGAGAAGAAAAAGATTGTCACTCGGATAGATTCCCTGATCATATTCATCCTTGCTGACAGGCTGAAGAGCGATCTTCTGATCATCTTCATCCAATCCCAGCATCGCAGCATAGGCACTCGAGATCATCTCCATTCCCGACTTATTGATGGTGATATTCGTCGGATAGATGGTTGCGGTGGCCTTTTTTTCATTTTTCGAAAACCATTGAATCATTTTAGCCTCCTTCATTGATTCAATGATACAATCTTATTCATGATAATTCAAGAAAATTCAAGAATATTTTCAGCAATTCTTCTAGAATGAGTTCACACAAAAACTTCTCATTCCTTCGACACGGAAAGGATGAATCCTATTTTACTTCACCCACCTTCTGAACAGCCAGTTCGAGAGATAGATCATGCAATCCAGGATAGGCTTTCTTCAGAAAATCGAGAGGTATTTTTTCGACAAGCACGAAGCTCGGAATATTGTAGTACCATTGATAATAGGCATAGAATTCCCCAATCCAGGCAGGCATGAATCCTTCCATCGTCAATCCTTTTTTGAGAACATAGCCTTCCGTGCGAACATAATAATCCCACAATTCCTTATGGTCCATCGTGTTCACATAGGCCTGGCTTTCATCGATGGCCTTCCTTGTCTTGCTCTTCATGTAATGGATGATGAAATCTTCCGTATCATAGCCTGGAAAAGACTGGCTCACGAAATCAAAGAGTTTTCCCTGATATTCAACCACATCCGATAAATAGACTTCTTCATATGCTTTCATAAATTGCCCTCAGAGAAGTGTACTGAACACTTTTTCGACCTTGTTTTCATCCGAATCAATGAGTTCACGAATATTTTTCCTTGCCTGAACATCTCGTTCATTATACCTCTTATTGAACTCATCATAGTTCACAGGAAGAACAGAACCAGGAATTTCTTTCAGATGGGAATATGCCTTTTTTGTCTTTATGCAATATTGAGTTCCCAAACCTCCTAGAAAAAGAAGTTTCTCAAGGATATCGATATCAACATTGTCCCGGACAAATTCCTTGGCAATGAAAAAATAAGAAGCATTCGCTCTCCATCCTTTGATGACATCGAATTCAGACGTATCGACTCCATATCGGTCAATAAATTTTTCAGAAAGCATGCGATAGCGTTTCGAATCGGCTGCATCTCGATGCTTCATCAATTCTGCAAGCCAGGAAAGAATGTTGTTTTTCTCGAAATCGAATAGGGCAAGGCCATCCAATTCCAATTCATATGTGTGTACCCACCCATTCTTTGCATTCGGAAGACATACGGCCCATTCCTTTGCAAGATCGATACGATCCGTCAAATAGAATCCTTTGCCATAATCATGTTTTTCATTGCCAAGTCCAAAAGTGGGAACAATCGTTTTATTCGGTGAGCCATGATAAAGTATAATTTCAGACATCCTTCTCTTCCTCCTCATGAAGCAATCGTTTTGAATCCACATCCAGAAATCGATTCGAGTTTTCTAGTCTTTCAGGCATCCAAGTGGAACGACATAGACACCATCTTCTCTCTTGTATCCATATTTCGTTCCTGTAATCACAATTTTCAGATCCGGTTTTTTGAATTTTCCAGCTTCAAGAATCAAATTTTCTAATTTGTCCAGATTCTTGGCGCCATCATCGATTTCCATGCTTCCCAACTTGAATTCAATCAAGGCATATCTTCCATCATTCAGATGAAGAACACAATCCGCTTCCAATCCCGAATTATCATGATAGTAGGATACTTCTCCATCGAAAGCTTGAGAATAGATTTTCAGATCACGGATACACATGGTTTCAAAGATGAATCCAAAGGTCTTCAAATCCAAATTATAGCTTTTCGGTGAGCCGCCCAAGGCCGCCACCGCAATCGAAGGGTCGACAAATTCTCTTTTTCTTCCACTCCTCATCGCTGTTTTCGAGCGAATCTGCGGACACCAGCCATAGAGATCCTCAACCACATACAATTTCTCCAAGACTTCGATATAATCATCCAAAGTCGCATCAGTGATTCTGTTCGTCACATTGACATCCTCAAGAAGATTCACTTTCTTCGCAAGAGTGGAAATATTTCTGGCATAGCTTCGAATGACTGCCCGCATCGTCTGTGAATTTCGTTTCACTTTATCCACCGAAAACAAATCTTTGCTGTAGATTTGCTGAAAATAATCTTTTGGAATCAGCAATTGAGCTTCTTTATCCTTCAACAGAACGCTTTCAGGCCATCCACCTCGACAAGCTGCAAAAATCAAATCATCGATCGTCATAGAAGAAACGCAGCCTTTTTCGAGTTGTTCTTTCTTGTCGAACAAATCCATCAAAGAAACAGTCCCATTTGATTCCTTGGATTCATAAAGACTCATCGGATACATTTTCATCGTCGAAATCCGACCTGTTCCCGTATGTTTTGCTTCTTCGATTTTCGATGTCGAACCCGTCAATATGAAGTGACCATGTCCTGGATTTTCATCACAGAATGCACGGACAGCATCCCATATTGCAGGAGCATCCTGCCATTCGTCAATCAGACGAGGCTGCTTTCCATCCAATAAAGCCATCGGATTGATTCTCGCTGTATAAATCAACTCATCCTTATCCGGATCTTTTTGAAGCATGATTTTGCTTTTCGCTCTCTGCTTTGCTGTTTCTGTCTTTCCGCACCCTTTTGGTCCAACGATATTCGTTGCACCAAAAGCTCTGAGCCTCAAATCCAATAAACCATCTGCGATTCTTTTGTAATAAATTTTACTTGCCATAATCTTACATCTAGTTTACATCATATTTCGGTTTTTTTCAATATTCCATTTCGGTTTTTTGGGCATTTTCATTTCGGTTTTTTTCGCTATTTCATTTCGGTTTTTATCAGAAGAAACCAGATTTCAGCGAGGCATATTCCTATTTATTTCCAACAACCGGTTTCAGTTTCTCATGCAGTTCCTTCTCGATGACTCTTGCCAAGACATCATAGTATTCAGAGAATACCTTTTTGAATGAAAAGAAATAGACAATCACATTCTCCTTCATGAATTCTCTTGGCTCAGAAGAAAGTCTCAATGCTCCTTTTCTGTTCTTTTGATTTCCGAAATGGGAATGCATTCGGCTTGTGAAATTGTCACTCTTTCCGACATAGAGGCAGTCATCTTTCATGAATTCTGTTATCGATTCATCTGTGATTGGGGACCCATGATCGACTGTATTGAAATCTTCTGCATCAACCTTCTTCGTTTCTTTTATTCTGAAGATATAGACTCCAACACCTTTCTTGATCCGATCATACAATCCCTTATCTTTT
>CAVCCX010000054.1:0-12060 GCA_963600815.1 Bacteroides uniformis
TTTCTAAAAAAGAATCTATTATTTCCAAAAAGTTCCTTAAATAACGATTGTTTCCTATCTATTAAAATTCATATGGAAATAAAACTAGAGAAGAAAAAAGAAACAATTTATTTTTTTATGGTCGGTTGTCAACGCAAAGTGGTTGTAAAAAAACATCTTTTAAGGCATAATATTAACTCGCATATATATTTTATATATATGAGTTTTACAAAGGATGAATAAAAAATGAAAAACCTTGTCACAATACTCAAAGCATTCTTTTCGAACCAGGCTGCCCTCGATTGTCGAAAAAACAAATGGTATGTCACACTTCTGAGTGCTCTTTTGTTTATCTTCCTTCCTTGGATTCCTCTTCTGAGCAAGGGATATACATCCAGCACTTCCTCCATCTTCTCTTCGACATCGGCCAACTATGACCTCGATAAAGGTGTGAAGGCCACCATCGGAAGCGAATACTTCAAGAAGGGCGTCACCATCAAGAAAGAGAATGGCAAATATGTCTTGGCCTATGACTTCGAAGGCCAGTACACGGAAGAAGCCGGTGGATTCGAAAAGGAATACAACGGAACCAATGCTTCCGCTCTCTTCAAGGCAACGTTCCAGGATAAAAGCGGTGGAACGAATCACACCACCCAGTCGACAGCCTATACAAAGAATTTCACCAATCTCTCCTATGAATATTACTTCGACTGCATCTCTGTCAGCACAAGCACGGTGATCGATTCCTCCACGTCCTCGACCTCCTCAAGCACGACTTCCTCTTCTGTTGTCTATGAAGACAATGGAAATACCTATTTCCTTGAGAACTTCTATTTCCCGACGATGTCGAAGAACGATGAAAACTATTCCTTGTTCCTGAACAATTTCGTTTCCTCGGTTGTCCTGAATATGGATGCTTCCAATACAGCCAACTCCTTCCCACACAGCTACACTCTGTGGGCAAAGGACTTCATCCTCACCGCTGTCTATCCCTTGAAGTCGACAAAGAGTTCCATCACGGTCTCTGCTTCCTATTCAGGTGATGTCAATTCCGGATTCGATGGAACAGACATTGTCGAAGGAACCAAGTTCTACACCTATTTGACAGGAAGTGACACGAATATCCAGACGACCTATTCTGCCTTTGTGGAATATCTCAACAAGGCTGGAAGACCTGCCTATCTCCGCTCGGTCTGGGTCCAGATCGGAATCACCTCCGCTGTCGTCGCCGGAACGATGCTGGTCGCCTCTTTGATCCTTCTTTTCTTCAACAAGAGAAAATCGTCCATCTATCGCGACAGCAACTACTTCAATTGTCTTGCCGAAGCCGTTCACTTCACCTCTGCCGGTACCCTCTTGGGCATGGCCTTCGGATTCTTTGCGAGCAATTATGTCATCGTCATCATCATCGGTGCCACCTTATTCAGAATCGTCTTTGTTTCCAACCGTATCTGTCCTCCGCCGCAGGGTGGTCAGGGCGCGTCGAAGCCGCTTTATCAGGCTCGAAGTTAATCTTTGTATAAACTGGGGCCATCCTTTGGCCCCTTTTATTGAATATAGAAAGGAGAAATTCAGTGAGAAAAGAATTCCTACATTCCCTGAAAGAGTCGAGTTTTGCCATTCTTCCCATCATCGTGGCTCTTTTGGTCATCAACTTCTGTGTTCCTGGACTCGAACTCAATGAAGGAACAAAATTCGGTCCTATCATCGCCGCACTTCTGATTTCGACAGTGCCGCTGATCTTGGGAACATCGCTCTTTGGCATCGGTGCTGAAAAATCGGTGGCGAAGATCGGTGAAGTCGTCGGCATGAAGCTGACGAAGAAAAAGAACCTGATCGCCTTGTTGATCGTCGCCTTCCTTTTGGGAATCTTGGCGACCATCGCAGAACCGGACCTCTCCGTTCTTGCTGAAAGAACCGGTGGGGCCAACGGCAAGGATTGGGGACTGATCATCATCGCAGCCGTGGGTGTCGGAGTCTTCCTGACCATTGGCATCCTGCGTGTTGCCCTAAACAAATCCCTGAAATATTGGCTTGCCATCGGATATGGCCTTGTCTTCACTCTAGGATGCTTTGCCGATAAGAACATCTTCTCCATCATCTTTGACGCCGGCGGTGTCACAACCGGTGTCGTGACAGTGCCGTTCATCTTGGCACTGGGTGTTTCGGTTGCAAACGTCTTAGGCGGAAAGAACGCTGAAGATGCATCCTTCGGCTTCTCAGGCTTATGTTCCTTGGGAACGGTGTTATTCGTCATGATCTATATGATCATCTTAAGAAATCTCACCTTCTCCGGCGTGGATGGAATGACAAAGACGCAGGAAGCCTTGAAGACCATCACCTTCGAGGAACTCTCGACCTATCAGGAACTTGGCCATCTCTTCTTAGAGGAACTTCTTGCCTCTTTGAAGAATGTTGCCATCTCCATGGTTCCGATCTTCTCCTTCTTTGTCATCTTCAATGTCTTTGCCAAGGTAAAGGGAAAAGCCTTGATTTCCATCTATATCGGCTTTGGATATACCTTTGTCGGTTTGGTCTTATTCTTCTTGGGTGCTGAATCTGGATTCATTCCCTTTGCCTATGCCTTTGGAAAATGGTTTGGCACACAAGGACAATCCAGTCTCTGGCTTCTGGTCCTTGTCGGCATTATCTTAGGTTTCATCTCCATGCTTGCTGAACCGGCCGTCAAGATTCTTGCCGACAACGTCAATGAAGTCAGCCGTGGCTCGGTTTCGAAGAAAGTCATCTATATCGCACTCGGACTTGCCACTTCCCTTGCCATCTCCCTGAATGCCATCCGTGTCACGTTCAACATCGATATGATGAATTTCGTCATCCCTCTCTTCATCTTCGCTATCGCTCTATCCTTCATCGCACCGGAAATCTTTGTTGGTATCTCCATTGATGCCGCCGGTGTGGCCACAGGAACGATGGCGAGCTGCTTCTTCCTTCCTTTGTTCATCGGATATACGCAGATTCTCCATCCGGATTCTGGAATCGATATGATGCGAAATGGATTCGGCGTCGTCGGATTGATGTCCATCATGCCAATCATCGCCGTCGAGCTGATCGGTATCTTCACCATCGTCAATGAAAAGCATGCCTATCGCAAGGCTCTCAAGGCGAACAGAGAACATGATGATAGCCAGATCATCCATCTTCCGAACTATATAGCAGAAGGAGCGAACTGATATGTTTGGATTCAAAAAGAAGAAAATCTCGGAAGAGAAGAAAATCGAAGCTGAGCGTCTTCCATTCGATCAGAGAGAAAAAGTCTATCCGCTCTGTTTGGTCATCACGATCGTGAATCGAAATCAATCGTCTTTCTATACGAAAGCCTATCAGGACTGCGGAGCGAGCATGAGCATGATCTTCTATTCGCATTCCCAGCCTCCGGTCGAGATTGCCAGCGTCTTGGGCGCAGACAACCTCAAGAAGGAAATCATCATGACAATCACCCGTTCGGAATATGTTGAGCCGATCCTGAATATCGCCAAGGAGAGATTTGCCATCTCCAAGGCGGCGAAGGGCATCGCCTTCACCTGTCCGATCGATTCAGTGGGTGGAATTTCCGTATATCGTTTTTTAGCCGATCAGAACAAAGAAATCAGGGAGAACGAAGAAAATGCAAAATAATGAATTCGAATTGATCTTAGTCATCGTCAACAAGGGAACCACTGACTTAGTCATGTCGGCGGCCTGGAAGGCAGGCTCGAAGGGTGGAACCATCACGGTCGCCAGAGGTACTGCCAATCCGGAGATGACGAAATTCTATGGAATCAACCTTCAGCCGGAAAAGGAAGTGGTCTTCATCGTTGTTCCGCTTGCCATCAAGGACAAGGTCATGAAGCAGATCTATGATGATGCCGGACTTGCCAGCAAGGGACAGGGTATCATCATCTCTCTTCCCATCAATGACGCTGTCGGTCTCACATCCAATGTGAAAAAAGAAGAGAAGAAAGAAGAATCGAAATGAAAACAGGCCTCCGCATTTGCGGGGGCCTTTTGAGATAAAGAAAAAACCCGATATTTCTATCGGGCAATTTTGCACAATGGTGGATCCTAAGGGACTTGAACCCTTGGCCCACTGATTAAGAGTCAGTTGCTCTACCAACTGAGCTAAGGATCCATTTGAAACGTGCTTGTAAATTATAGTACGATTCAAAATAGATTTCAATACATAAAATGAAAAAAATGAAGAAAATGTAGGAAGAGAGGAATCTGCCTGTCATAGAAATGGTCTAATGAGGCTAAAAAAGATAAATCTTGGAAAGCAAAAAGGGCTTTTTAGGCCCTTTCGCATTCTTTCTTTTCCTTCTTTTTGCTTTCAGTCAGCTGAGGTGTGGTGATGATATCATCTTTTTCGATTTTCTTCTCGTTGGGTTTCTCAAGGGAGACAGATTCTTTTCTATTGAAGGCCGCCTCCGAGAAACGGACCAGGATTGAAAGAAGGGAGGAGAATCCGGTCAGATAGATGATGAGAAGAAGCCACATCGTCTTATTCAGATAGTGGTAGTCGATGCCGACAAGCTGATGGCATAAGGAATGATAGCGATCGCTTGTCGCTGGCATATTGCCCATACCGAAGACCATGATGAGGACAAACAGGACGGCGATGCCAAATCCGATGAAGCGGAAGCGATTCTGCTTGTCAGACAAAGGAAACACTGGAAGACAACAGTTATACGCAACGCCCAAGGCGACGAATGTCATCGACAGGGAATTGAGCGTCTTGAATCCGAGCTTATCAGCATCCGTGAGAATCTCCGCGGAAGAGAAGTCAAGGAAGTTTCCGGAATAGCGGAAGATGTAATTCAGACCAATGGCCAGCACGAGACAAAACGCGGCTGGTATGGCTCGGATAAACGTATTCGTGAGAAATTTACCTTTGATCTGTGCGTCGTTCTGCTGGATGGATAGGAAGAGAGAGACAAATCCGATACAGATCATTTCGGTGATGAGAAGGTTGTTCGGATCGAATGGGTATTGGATGCCGTTTCCATGGTTGGTATACGTGATGAGAACGATGATGGTGAAGGTGATGGTGAAGAGTGTCTTCATCAGATAGAGGGCGGAGGAACGCTGGACGTTGTTGATGACTCTTCGTCCTTCGCGGACGGCGGCTGGCATGCTTGCGAAATTGGAATCGAGCAAGACGAGGTTGGCCGCGTTTCGTGCGGCGCTGGAACCATTGGCCATGGCTACGGAGCAATCGGATGTCTTCATCGCCAGGATATCGTTGACGCCATCGCCGGTCATTCCGACGATTTTGCCCTGCTTCTTGAGTTCCGAGACGATGATCGCCTTCTGTTCTGGGGAGACACGGCCGAAGACGGAATACTGATTGACGATGTCGCGGACCTGATTTTCATTCAGGCCTTCGAGAGAGATGCATTTCTCGGCTTCCGGAACACCGCATTTTCCTGCGATTTCAGAAGCTGTCAGAGGGTTATCGCCCGAGATGATCTTGATGTTCACGCCATTTTCGACGAACCACTTGATGGTTTCTGGTGCTTCATCGCGGATATGGTCTTCCAAGGCGAAGACGGCAACCGGCTTGAATCGATCCTTGATTTCTCCATTGATGATGGAGGCTTCGCTATGGCAGAGCATGACGACTCGATAGCCGGAAACTTGCTTCTTGGAGATATATTCGGTAATCGTCTTGTCTCTTCCTTTATAGATATATTCCGGAGCACCGAGAACGAAGGTTCCCATGCCATGGAATTCGACAGCGGAATATTTTCTTGCGCTGGAGAAAGGAATCTGATTGATGACCTTATAGTCTTTCTTCAAGGGGAAACGCTGGGAGAGGGCAATGGAAGTTTGGTTGGATTCCGAGAAGGCACTCAGATAGGAACCGACCAGTTTATCCATCTCGTAGCTATTGTCGATGATGAGAATCTCATCGACACGCATCGTTCCATCCGTCAGGGTTCCTGTCTTATCAAGACAGAGGACATTGACTCTGGCAAGCATTTCGACAGAATAGAGATCCTGGACCAAGGCGTTCTGCTTGGAGAGGGAGAGAATGGAGCCGGCCAGTGCGATGGAGGTCAGAAGGAACATGCCGGAAGGGATCATGCCGATCATACTGGCAGCCGAGGATGTCACTGCCTTGCTGATGATATCCCATAAGGACAGATTCGGTGAGTTATAGTACATCCACTGGGTCCAGAAGGTCAGACCGCCAAGCGGAATGATGATGAAGCCGATGATTTTGATGACGGCGTTTAGGGATCGGACCAATTCGGATTTCGGCTTGCTGACTTCCTTGGCCTTGGCCTGGATACCAGAAATATAGTTGTAGTCTCCGACCAGATCTGCCTGCAATGTGGCAGAACCAGAAACGACGAAGGATCCAGCATAGATTTTATCGCCCGGTTTCTTGGTGATGGCGAGGGATTCACCAGTCAGCAAGGATTCGTTGACTTCGATTTTCCCTTCCTTGAGGATGGAGTCGGTCGGAATCTGATCGCCGATCTTGATGAAATAGATGTCATCGAGAACAAGGTTCTCGGTCTGGACGACAATCTTCTTTCCGTTTCGAAGCACTTCGAAATTCGAGGAAGTGACGAGCTTGAGTTTCTCGATGGTGTGCTTTGCCTTGATTTCCTGGAAGATACCGATGGCGGTATTCAGTATGGCGATGAAGAGGAAGGTAATCTGACCATATTGTCCAAAGACAATCAGAACGGCAGCAATCGCAAGAAGAAGCATGTTGAAGTAGGTGACGATATTGTCATAGATGATTCTTCCGATGCTTTTCGACTTCCCGGAATTGGATTTGTTTGTGAGATCCTTTGCGATTCTTTCATTCAGCTGTTCATCATCAAGACCGGTTTTGAGATCCGGCGTATAGCGGATGGTATCTAGAGGCAATTTTCTGGAATCCAAAGAAGGAACGACATCTGCATGCATCTTCCCGACTGCTTTGAATTCTTTGGTTGCAGATGGATCCTCTTTGGAATCGAGATGAAGCTCATTGTCTTCACTGGACTCTATATTTTCTTCTGTGATTTCTTCTTTTTCGTCTTCGTCTGTTTTCTTTTTCCTTTTCAGGATTTTATCTTTGATATCATTGATTCCCATAATAGAAATATTGTAGCAACAACCTATTCTTCATTCCTAGCAAAAAATGAACTTTTGTTCGAAAAAAGTTCATTTTCTGCGTTCGAGTCTTGTTTCTGCTATCGATTGACTATTCCGTCTTCTTCTCTTTCTTCGGCCATTGGGAAATCAGTCGGAAGGAGGCAATCAGTTCCAATAGCAGCATAAGAAGGGAAGGTATGGCAAGGACAAGCAGCAATGGAACCCATAGAGGATAGAGGGATAGGGCAAAGAAATGGATGAGGAGGAAGCAGACAAGGAAGAGAAGATAGTCGATGAGGAGCATGTATCCGTTCTTCTTGGTGAACCAGAGGAAGTCCTCGACGGAATGCAGATTGATGAGGTCGATGATGTTGATGAAGACATAGGGAATCATGGCAAGGATGAAGAAGATGAGGAACCACAGAAAGGAAATCCAATCGAGATCACCAGAATAGAGCCATGGCCAGAACCGCACATTTGTTTTATCAACATCAGAAACATTTTCCCATCGTATCTGTGTTTCATCATAGACTTCCCTCAGAGCCATGACTTTTTCACGGTTGGTGTATTTCTTGCATAAATAACCTAGATTGTTATTTGCGCTATAGTCAGTATTCGTGCCGAGCCCAGGTATTTGCGGCCATTTGTAGTCATCAGGATCAAAATAAAAACTATAGGAAAGAACATCTGTGACATTCACCTCGGCCGTACTTGACTTAAGATGGAAAACATTGCCATCGATATGATGGACGTCTGTGATGATGAGATCGAATTTCATGTTTTTTCCGGGGTGTGTGTAAATGCCTTCAAATTTGAATCCTATGATATTGTCTTTTGTGATTTCTTTTGATTTATAGCGAATCCCATTTGCGGTAAAACCGTGATTTGAAATCTGTTCAAGCAAAGCATCTCCTATGGAAACAGGGTATGCATTTTTATTGCTTTTCAATTCGTCATAGCAGCCATCTGGCTTGTTGACATCGAGGTAGGTGATGGGACAGGATTCTGGTATTCTTATGAACTGATAAGGGTATGCGAAGTTCATGTTTCTACTTGGATTATCATACCAGTAGTTGTTATCTCCGTAGAATCTTGATGATGCAAAATCATATAAGCTGATTGTGATTCTCTTATCGTATATAAGTGGATCAATGTCATTCCAAAAATCTGGATATTTTTTTCTTAAATCATAACGTCGATTATCGGGATCCTTGATTTCGAAGTAGTCGAAATCCGTATCGAGATAGTCATCGACCTGCAGTTTCTTCTTGACGTCCTCTCTTCCCATGTAGCTGAACGTATTGCCGATGGCAACCAGGGAGAAGATGAAAAATACGGATAGGATGATTCTCTGTATCCAATTCACTTTTCTGTTCATTGTGTCATGCTCCTTTCACCTGCAGATATGCGGGGTTGATGAGATTGCTGTCATATCTCATGAATCTGATTTGTATGTAGTATATCCTGTTTGCTGAAAACGAGAAGGAGAAGGAAGATGGGTCTGGACTTTCGAGCAGCCTATGCTGGTAATCGTAGATGCTGACATTTGCATAGACGCTTGTCGGCTGCAGAGAGAATTGGACGGTCGTATCCGCATAGGGATTGTAGAGGAATGTGAATTCGATGTTCTTCTTCACATAGCTGTAGTTCGTGTTCTCGCTCGACAGTACGCTTGGAAGATAGCGGCAGCTATCGATGAAGAATTTCACCTTGTGGCTATTGGAATAGGAATAGAAATGGATGAAGTATCTTTCGTTTCCCTTCAGGTTCAGGATGATGGATCGCTCCGAATCAGCACTATACATCTCATAGAGCGTTCTTCCCTTGCTGTCTGTGACAAGGAAAGAGCAGGTTCCTGTGTCATTGTACATCGAGAGCGTGTGGAGACCGGTAATCTTCGGCCTGAAGGAAATCGTCTGGTATGAAGAGGACGTCGAATATTCGCCATAGGAATCATCCAATGCGCTTTGGATATCCGCGAAACCCGTGATTGGATCCTCCAACTGGTAGACGCACATGGAAAACAAACCAGAGAAGAATGTAAAAGCATCATCTGTTTGCTCGAATTTGTTGATTTGAATCGTTATGGCCGTTCCTTTTTTTATGGTAATTTCTTTTTCGTGATGATCGTAGATTGGGGATGTTGATTCCATTTGGTATCCTTGTATATTAAACAACGGACTTTTATATTCTCCAGAGTTGAATATTTGAGAATTAGGGAAGATGATTTGCGTTTTACTTGAGAGATTGGAAAATGAGAAAAGATAGTTACCATCCTTTGGTGCAGTGAATTTCAGTTCGAATGGCTGAGGATTGTTTGCTCCGAGTTGGATGAAGGTCTCTTTTTGTACACCAAGTGGATTCGAAATCGACATGTTTCCTGTCTGATAGGTCGGTTGGCATGTATATCCTATATTATTGGACAGGGAACAGATTGTCTGATGTTTGCTGGCAGTTCCCTTTGCCAAATCAAAACTGAAGAAATGGGATATGAGTCCTTTGTAGGAATTGTCAATATCTTTAGAATTGACGATTTTGGCATAAAACGAAATGGAATCATCTGATGCGCTTATAAAAATATCTGATTGATTTGATAAGTCGAAGGAGATGAGTTTATGCTTGTTTCGTTCGCCCTTGTTGATGTCTGGATCATAATTCTCGTTTATATGTAAATATGCTCTATGGGTTTGGGAATCATCATCTTTTTTTATGCTATCGATCATTTTAACCTTGTCACTAACGTTTTCATTGATTTTATCAACGATTTTTTTGGATAGCAAACCGATTCCATCAACTGTTTTCCCGATTGCCAGGGATACAAGATTGTTTGGAATCAAATCGAGCAGAACAGCCTTTGTTGCGTCAAAAGTCAGTTTAAATATGGCGTTGCTGAAACTATTTGTCGTTTTTTGGGTAGACAGGAAACCATAATCAGAAAAGAAAAGTCCATTGTCTTTGCTTAAAAGATATCCTGTTTCATTCGGATTCAAGGGATGCTCATTGATCGGCTCATATTCGAGTTCATCGTAGTCGTTGTAGGTTTCGATGTAGTCGCTGACATATGTGATGTTCGATGTGTAGAGAGGATTTGCGATTCCGAATGTGTTCTCCTGGAAGAAACTGACGATATCCGAATTGGAATCATAGAGATAGGTGGCATTCACGACAGGAGTCACGACGAATGTTTCTGCGTTGTCTTGATCGGCCTGCATGATTTCCACATCGAACAGGAACACCTCCGACAGGTATTGGGAGAATCCATAGGAATAGGTGTCCATGTAGAATCCCCATTCTGTGCCGAACTTTTCTCTGGTTTGGGGAATCCCGAAATATTTCTTGGGAATCAGCTGGGTGATTTCATCATCGATGGTTGCCTTCGCCGCATTGTTCACGAAGAGGGTGTTCTTATTCCTTGTTTCTCTGTTTTCGATGAACAGATCGAGATTTGCCTGACTGCTCGTGTCTAAAAAATAGGAAATCTTTCCGGGTGATGATCTCAGTAGGGAGGAATTATTTTCCTTGCCTGCTTCCCGGACATGGTCGATTTCATACTGGAAGGCGTTCAGTATTCTGCTATAGGTGTCGAAGCCCTCTTCCTTATCGACTTCCATGGCATTCTCTCTGATCCGGCAATACAAGGAATCGGGGATGTATCTGAATTCCTTTGTGAATTCATTGGATATGGAATCATATCTCTGGTATTCGACGGCTCTCTTCGATGGATCGAGGGAGACCGTCTTCAGATAGGGGTATTCCGAGAAGTCATCCATCGTTCGGATGAGGATGGATGAATCGTCGATGTCCTGGAACTCGTCTGCGACATAGTAGGTCATATCATTCGATACGAATTGATAGAATCTTTTCTCTGACAGGCTGAGCTGCTCTTCAACTGTGGCATCACTGACGGCATCATTTATGAGATTGACTGCAGAATATTTTCTTTTGGATTCGAATGAAGGAGAAGAGGAAGGGGAAGATGAAAAGAGGAGGGAAAAGAAACAGATTGGCACGAGGACTGCTCTTGTTTTCATGTTCGGATTTCCTTTCTTGTTATGTCTATTATATAGGTACAAGAAATAGTTTGCAAGTGTAACGCATCGCTCTTGAACTAAAACATAAAAAGAGGTCAATAAAAGCGGAAAATTCTCTTTTTCATTCATTTCATTGCTTGCAATGTTTGTTGCATTTTATAGAACATTTCTTTGATTGCATGAAAAAAGGAAATGAGGCAGAAAATGACTCCACAACAAAAAAATCTCCCTGAAAATGCAGGGAGAAATGGAATTATCTATTCGATATCTCGAGGCTTGTTTGGTACGATGTGATGCTTTCGGCATCGGGCTTCGTAGGACTCCTTGGCCCCGACTAAAATGACGGGGTCATCGAACTTGGCAGGCTCTCCATTCACGAGCCTCTGGGTTCTTGTGGCAGCACATCCGCAGACCGTGCAGGCTGCGGTGAGCTTGGTGACGAATTCGGCGCGGGCCAAGAGTTCTGGCATCGGTCCGAAAGGTTCGCCACGGAAATCAGTATCCAATCCAGCGACGATGACACGGATGCCTCTGTCCGCCAATTTCTCGACTAGGGATACGATGGGATTTCCAAAGAACTGGACTTCATCGATGGCGACGACCTGGACATCCGGTGTGATATTCTTTTCGATTTCTTCGACATTTTTGACAGCCATGGCCTGGTATTTCTCCCCATCATGGGATGCGATGGCTGTTTTGTCATAGCGATTATCGATGGATGGTTTGAAGGCGATGATCTTCTGATGCGCATAGGACAAAGTCTTGATTCGGCGGATCAATTCCTCGCTCTTTCCAGCAAACATCGGACCACAGATGACTTCAACCCAACCTTTTTGTAATTCTTGATACATATCGATAACCTCAAATCTATTGCCTTGAAATTATAGCAAGGAAGGAAGGGATATTTAAGAACAAGTAAGCAACTTCCATGCAGAATGGATGGTGTTGCTAGATGAAT
>CAVCCX010000055.1:0-11046 GCA_963600815.1 Bacteroides uniformis
CCTCTATATCGTATTTATCAAAATATGGAGCCAATTTTCTTTTCATTTTCATTGTCGGCTCAAATTTGCCGTTTTCCCAACGATTCACGGTGCCAAAAGAAACACCTAGCAATCCAGCCAATTCCACTTGAGTTAGTAGCATCTTCTTTCTTAATTTTTCTATCGCTTCAGCATATGTCATACAATTAGCCATCCCCACTCTAGTCTATATGCTACTATTATATCACTTTATTGCGCTTTTGTCTATTATTTGGGCAAACGTTCTCCGGCTATTTTGTAATTTCCGACCTTTTGCTAAACCGTAGGGCTTTTGCGAAACAGTAGGTATGAAATAGACCTTTTGCTAAACTGTTGTTCTTAAGAAAAGGGAAAAGGCCCAGAACAGATGGTAAATACCACCTATCCCAGGCCCCTAGTTATTTGCGGAAAGGGAAATATCCCCTATCCGCCAAAAGAAAAAGGCTTGATAGCATTGTATCAAACCTATTCTTCTTAAATGGAGCAACCGGCGGGAATCGAACCCGTATATACAGCTTGGGAAGCTATCGTTCTACCACTGAACTACGGCTGCAGAAGGCTGACAGGAATCTGCCAGCCTATTTGTTTTTACTTCAGCAACTGATCATCGACATCAGCTTCGCTTTTCTCGAAGCCTTCGCCATGATGGATATCATCGCCTTCTTCTTCCTCAGCGGTGAGAAGAGGTTTGATTCCGGTACCAGCTGGAATCAGCTTACCGATCATGACATTTTCCTTCAGGCCCAAGAGATTATCGATCTTGCCCTTGATGGCAGCATCCGTCAAGACAGAGGTTGTCTGCTGGAAGGAAGCGGCGGAAAGGAACGAATCGGTATCCAAGGCAGCCTTGGTGATACCAAGGACGATCGGACGGCCGACAGCCGGCTTGCCGGCATGGCGGAGAACCTTATCGTTCTTGTTGGTGAAGGCAATATCATCGACCTTCTGGCCAGGGAGCAAGTCTGTATCACCAGCATTGATGATGAGGAGCTTGTTTGTCATCTGACGGACGATGATTTCAAGATGCTTGTCGGAGATATCGATACCGGCATTGCCCTTGTAGACTTCCTTGACTTCCTTGATGAGATAATTTCTCACGGTGGTCAAGTCAGTGCATTCAAGAAGTTCCTTCGGATCGATATGGCCTTTGGTCAGAGCCTGACCGGCCAAGACCTCATCGCCGACATTGACGCATGGAACAGCGTTCGGATAGGAGATGAACTCCTTCTCTTCGAGATCATTCTTGATGGTGAAGACATGTCTCAAGCCCTGATCCTTGATTTCAATGACCTTACCATGAATCTGTGTGATCAAGGAAAGATCCTTTGCCTTTGGATGACGGACTTCAAGAAGTTCCTGGACACGAGGCAAACCTTGGGTAATATCCGACTGACCGGCAACACCGCCGGTGTGGAAGTTCTTCAAGGTGAGCTGTGTACCTGGTTCACCGATGGACTGGGCGGCCATGATACCGACGGTATCACCGATTGTCGCCAATTTGCCGGTGGCCAAGTTGCGGCCATAGCACTTGATGCAGACGCCATTCTTGGATTCGCAGGTGAGGATCGAACGGATTTCGACTTCTTCGACACCCGTCTTAGCAATCATGTGGGCATCATCCTCATTCATGCACTTATCGGCCGAGACAAGGATTTCTCCTGTTTCGGAATCGATGAAGTCATGCATGAGATAACGTCCGACAAGTCTGTCTTCAAGGGAAGCGATGACAGCACCATCGGCAGCCTTGAGGGTCTTGACGAAGATGCCGTGATCGCATCCGCAGTCTTCCTCACGGATGACGACATTGTGGGAGACATCGACCAAACGTCTGGTCAAGTAACCAGAGTCGGCCGTCTTCAGAGCCGTATCGGAACCGTTCTTTCTCGTTCCGTGTGTGGAGGAGAAGTATTCAGAGACGGTCAAACCATCCGAATAGCAGTTCGTGACCGGCGTTTCGATAGCAACGCCATCAGCTTTCAACATACAGCCTTTCATACCGATCAGCTGCATATAGTTATCGAAGGAACCTCGGGCACCGGATTCCATCATCATGAACATCGGGTTGCGCGGAGAATCCTTCATTCTCTTCTTGAGCAGAGGAGAGAGGCCTTCCTTCTTGACCTTGTCCCAGACGGTGATGATGGCATTGTGTCTTTCATCCTCAGTGAAGAAACCAAGATCGAAATTCTCCTGAATCCAGTTGACCTTCTCATAGGCCTGGGCATAGAGTTCGTAACGGCCTTCCATCGGCTTCATATCATCCAGGGAGACAGTCAGACCCGACTTGGTGGAATAATCGAATCCCTGATTCTTGAAGAGGTCCATGATATGGGCCGTCTTGACAGCATCTTCATTGTAGTGATGGAAGATTTTATCCATCATGACCTGAATGCCCTTCTTGTCGATCGGAGCACGGAGAGGCTGTAATTTGCAGTATTCCTTGAAAGCATCGAAATCATCGCCATCCTGGAACTTTCCAGAAGCGATGACCGTATCATAGGCCTTTTTGGCTGTGACGAAGAATTCATCAAGCGTATGCTCGAAGTTTTCAGCATAGTGCTTCTTGGCATCCTTGTCCTCACGATATGGGAAGTTAATGTAGGGGAAGTCGGAGGGGAAGATCTTGTTGAAAATCAATTTGCCGACCGTGGTGAGAAGGTAGGAATTGTTCTGTGATTCACTGAATCCGGTCTTCTTGAGAGAACGGCCAGGGACATAGACTCTGGTTCTCAGTGAGAGCTTGCCATTGTGATAGGCAAGGATCGCCGTCTCAGGATCGGTGAAGACCTTTCCTTCGAACTTCTCATAGGAGCGGAATTTCTCAGCCATGTCTGGCTCATTGCGCTTCTCATAGTATTTGGCATACATCTCATCCATGTCGATGTTGTCTTCCAGGGTGAGGTAGTAGTTACCGAAGATCATATCCTGAGAAGGAACGCAGATCGGCTTTCCATCACTCGGCTTGAGGATGTTTCTGTTGGCCATCATGAGACTCATGGCTTCAGCCTGAGCCTGTCTTCCAAGCGGGACATGGACAGCCATCTGGTCACCGTCGAAGTCGGCGTTGAAGCCAGGGCAGACGAGCGGATGGAGTCGAATGGCCTTGCCTTCGATGAGAATCGGCTTGAAGGCCTGGATGCCTAAACGATGAAGGGTCGGAGCACGGTTGAGAAGGACCGGATGATCCTTGGCAATCTTTTCGATGGCATCATAGACTCTCGGATCTCTCTTGGCGATCAATTCATCGGCCTGTCTCTGGGAGGTGACCGTGGAATCCTTGGCGAAGATCAATTCGTGAGCGATGAAAGGACGGAAGAGCTGGACAGCCATTTCTCTTGGCAGACCGCATTCGTCCATATTGAGGTTCGGTCCGACAGCAATGACGGAACGTCCGGAATAGTCGACACGCTTACCCAAAAGGTTCTGACGGAAACGGCCCTGTTTGCCTTTCAATGTGGAAGAAAGGGACTTCAAGGTATTTCCGGAGATGGACTGGGTCGGCTTGTTTCTCTTATCGTTGTCGATGAGAGCATCGACAGCTTCCTGAAGCATACGCTTTTCGTTGATGAGAATGACGTTTGGTGCATGCTCTTCGATTTCGTGCTTCAGACGGTTGTTCTTGATGATGACCTGACGATAGAGATCGTTGAGGTCCGAGGTGGCATAGCGTCCACCATCCAGCTGCATCATCGGACGGAGATCCGGTGGAATGACAGGAAGGACAGTGAGAACCATCCATTCCGGCTTGACCTGGGAATTCTTGAAGGATTCAAGGACTTCCAGTCTCTTGATGGCCTTGATTCTCTTCTGGTTCTTCTCACCGACCGAGTTCTTCAAGTCCGCAGAGACTTCCTTGATTTCCTTGTCGAGATCGATTTCCTTGAGAAGCTTCAAAACAGCTTCGGCACCGATACCGAATTCAGCACCGGTATATTTGTGGATGAACTTGGAGACCGTGAAGAAATCGAATGGATTCGATCTCTTGGAGATGGTCTGGATGTAGTTCTTGCCCTTGGCATAATCCAAATCGCCATCGTGGAGACGATCGCTGGTGAGAATTTCCTGTTCGATGACCATGGCAAAGACATCACGGGCCGTATTCTCATCGAGAACCTGACGATATTTCAGGATCTTGGAGATACCGGCATTGGTGACGATATGCGAAACGAAATAGACGACTTCTTCAAGCTGCTTGGGAGGAATGCCCAAGGTGAGGCCCATCTTGGATGGACTTCCCTTGGCATACCAGATATGGGTGCAGGGGAAAGCGAGGTTGATGTAACCCATTCTTTCACGGCGGACGGCCTTGAGGGTGACCTCAACGCCGCACTTTTCGCAGACTTTTCCGGCATAGGAAGATTTCTTGTATCTTCCGCAATGACATTCATAATCCTTGGCGGGACCAAAGATCTTTTCGCAGAAGAGACCATCGGGTTCCGGTTTCTGGGAACGATAGTTGATCGTTTCCGGCTTGGTGACTTCACCCTTGCCCCATTCGCGAATCTTATCCGGACTAGCAAGACCAATCTTGATTGCCTTTAAGCGGTTTAAATCAAACATTGTTCAGTGTCCTCCTTATTCATTGTCTTCTTTTTCAAAAGAAGCTTCTTCGGATTCCATATTCTCATTGTCCATGAATTCAGCACTGACTTCCTCATCGAGGTGGGCATTGCGTGCTTCTTCCATATCACGTTCCTCATCATGCTTGGTGTCGAAATTCACCATGTCATGGTGTGAACGGCGGCTATCTCTTTCAGCCTCTTCGGAGATGGTATCCATATTGATCGGCTGATTTCTTTCGTCAAGAAGGTTGACGTCGATGCCAAGACCCTGCAATTCCTTGATGAGAACGCGAGTGGATTCCGGCATATTCGGCTTGGAAACCTGTTCACCCTTGAGGATGGATTCATAGGTCTTGTTTCTGCCGACCATATCATCGGACTTAATGGTGAGCATTTCCTGGAGCGTATAGGCTGCGCCATAGGCTTCCAAAGCCCAGACTTCCATTTCACCGAAACGCTGACCACCGTTCTGGGCCTTGCCGCCCAAAGGCTGCTGAGTGACCAAGGAATACGGACCGATGGCACGGGCATGGATCTTATCTTCGACCATGTGGTCAAGTTTGATCATGTACATGACACCGACAGCGATACGGGCATCGAATCTCTCACCGGTCTGACCATCATAGAGGACGGTCTTTCCATCCGGATCGATACCGGCTTCATGCATGAATCCTTCGATTTCCTCGTTGGATGCACCATCAAAGACAGGGGTCGAAACCTTGATGCCTAACTTCTTGCAGGCCAAGCCGAGCTGGACTTCCAAGACCTGACCGATGTTCATACGGGAAGGAACACCCATCGGGGAGAGAAGAATGTCGACAGGCGTGCCATCCGGAAGGTATGGCATATCTTCGACAGGGAGAACCTTGGAGATGACGCCCTTGTTTCCGTGACGGCCGGACATCTTATCACCGACCTGAATCTTTCTCTTCTGGACAACATAGACCTTGACGGATTCAAGGACATCCGGAGAGAGCAGCTCATCGCCCTTATCTCTCGAGAAGGTCTTGACATCCAAGACGATACCTTCACCACCGTGCGGGACACGCAAAGAGGTATCCTTATCTTCATCGGATTTGCTCGAGAAGATGGACTTGAGAAGATGATCGTTGTTCGTCTCGGTGCTTTCACCCTTCGGTGTGGTCTTTCCGACCAAGATATCGCCTTCCTTGACTTCCGTTCCTGGAACGACAATACCCTTTTCATCCAAATAGGTCTTCTTATCTTCGCCGAGATTCGGAACATTGCGGGTGAATTCTTCATCACCCAGTTTCGTCTTGCGGCGATCGATTGGATATTCTTCAATGATGAGGTTGGTGAACAAGTCATCATTGACACATTTTTCAGAAATGACGACAGCGTCTTCGTAGTTGTAGCCATGCCATGTGGTGAAGGCGACAACCGCGTTCTGACCTAAGGCCAATTCACCTTTGTCCATGCTAGGACCATTGGCAATGATCTGGCTCTCAGAGACATGTTCGCCGACTTCGACGATCGGAGTCTGGGAGATGCAGGTACGCTTATTGGAGCGGACGAAGGATCTCAGCTTGTAGATCTTCTTGGTTCCGTCATCCTGATTGATGACAATCTGCTTGGAATCGACATAATCGATATAGCCCGGCTTTTCAGCCAAAAGGGCTTCACCAGAGTCGTGGGCAATCTTTCTTTCCAAACCGGTTCCGACGAACGGAGCTTCCGGTCTTAAAAGAGGAAGAGCCTGACGCTGCATATTGCTACCCATAAGGGCTCGCTTGCCGTCATCATTTTCCAAAAAAGGAATACAGGCGGCAGCGATGGAGACGATCTGCTTCGGAGAAGCATCGATCAAGTCGCAGTCTTCTGCCTTGGTGGTGATATATTCGCCGTTCAGACGGGCATTGACATTGTCATCAAGAATGCGGTCTGTTTCTTTATCGACGTTGACGTTTGCCTGACAGATGATGTGATTTCTTTCTTGATCAGCGGTGAGCCAGAGGACATGGTCCTTGTCATTGTCGATAATACGATCCTTGACCGGACGGTATGGGGTCTGAAGGAAGCCATATTCGTTGACCTTGGCGTAGCAGGCGAGGTTGGAAATCAAGCCGATGTTCTGACCTTCTGGTGTTTCGATCGGACAGATTCTTCCATAGTGCGTCGGATGGACGTCACGGACAGCCGAAGAAGCACGGTCACGGGTCAAGCCGCCACGGCCCAAAGCCGAAAGACGTCTCTTGTTGGTCAATTCAGCCAGAGGGTTGGTCTGATCCATGAACTGGGAAAGCGAATCCGAGTTGAAGAACTGGATGACAGCGCTGGTGAGTGCCTTGATGTTGATCAAGGAGGAAATGGACATGTTGGAAAGATCCGATGTCGACATACGATCATGGATGGTTCTCTTCATCTTGCTGAGACCAGCACGGAACTTATCCTGGATCAATTCGCCGACGCAGCGGACTCTCTTGTTTCCAAGGTGGTCGGTGTCATCGGTATAGCCGATGCCATCGATGAGGTTGAGCATATAGGAAAGGGAAGCGACGATATCCGAAGTCGTGACATGGGTGAGATTGAGTCTCAGATCGGTACCGATGATATAGACGGTCTTCTCCTTATCCAAAGGAGAGACGACCTTGACACGGTTGACGGTATCATTCGTATCGAGATCCGGATTGGCATGGAGGTGGATGGAATGATTCTCATTGCCATCGAAGAATTTGTCCTTCTTCAGCTTGGCAACATCATCGATGGAAAGGACTTTTCCTTCCTCGAAGACGATTTCACCTTCATTGCTGATGAGATCTTCGGCCAATGTCTGGTTGATCAAGCGATCATAGATACCCAATTTTTCATTGATCTTGAATCTTCCAGCCTTTCCGAGATCGTAGTGTTCGTTCTCGAAGAAGCGCTGTTTCAGGGTCATGGCTGCGGATTCAGCCGTATAGGGTTCGCCCGGACGAAGTTTTCTGAAGATATAGCCGACAGCCTGATGCATTCTTTCCTTGGCGCCTTTGTCAGCCTTGACCGGGTTCTTTTCCAGAGCCTTGAGCAAGAAGCTGTTTTCGCCAAAAAGGCCTAACACACCCGTGACTTCTCCAGAAGGAGTGCCATCGGTGTTGTTCGGCAGGGAAGCATCGTTGAGTTCAGCAGAATCCGAAACAATTCCCAGGGCACGGAGGAGGACAAGGGCTGGGACTTTCTTCTGTTTATCGATACGGACGGAGACGAAATCACGGTTGTCCGTGAGATATTCCAGCCAGATACCTCTGGCAGGGATGATGTTCGAGCCATAGACGATGTTGATTTCATTCTTCGCATCGGTATCGGTCTTCTTCAGGGTGACTTCATCCATCTCCTTGGAGACATAGGCTCCCGGAGAACGGACAAGCTGAGAAGCGATACATTTCTCAGATCCGTTGATGATGAATGTGCCCGAAGGAGTGATCCATGGGAAATCGCCCATGAAGATTTTCTCTTCGACGATGGTTCCATCCGGATGTTTCAGACGCAACGTGACATGAAGTGGAGCAGAGTAAGTCAAAGCAGAGACCTTACACTCAAAATACCCGTGTTTCTCGTCCGCAGATCCCCATTGGGCATTCACGTAATCCAATTCAGCAATTTCTTCTGCATCGGTTTCGCGGCCACGGGTATCTTTGTTGGAGAAAATCGGGAAAATATCTCTGAAAACTTCATCGACGCCGATTTCAGTGAACCACTTGAAGGATTCTGTCTGAACAGCACAAAGATTCGGAAGCGGAACCGTGGAGAACGTCTTACTGAGATCCAAACGGCCAGTTTCCGTCTTCTGATATTTATTAATGTCAAAACTTTCCATATATTTACCTCGTGTCTTTCTTTCCGTTCACACTACGGGACTAAAGTTGTTTAAGGCTTTTTCGAATAAAAAAGTCGAGCTTTTCGTGTGCAATCTGCCCGACTCCTTATAGACAACTAAGCCCACACCTCCCAAAAGGGCGATGTGGGACTAGGATACGCAAGTGAAATACGGATTACTTGACTTCGACTTCAGCACCAACAGCGGTGAGCTGCTTGGCAATTTCTTCGCCCTCGGAAGGAGAGACCTTTTCCTTGATGGCGACAGGAGCCTTGTCAACAAGCTTCTTGGCATCCATAAGGCCTAAGCCAGTGATGGCCTGGACAGCCTTGATGACCTGAACCTTGGAAGCACCGACACCCTTGAGGGTAACAGTGACTTCGCTCGGGCCTTCAGCGGCAGCGGCACCGGCACCAGCGGCAACAGCAACACCGGCAGCAGCCTTGACACCGAACTTTTCTTCGATGGCATGGACGAGATCCATGATTTCGACCATGTTCATTTCTTCCAAACCGGCAATGACATCTTCTTTAACTAATTTAGCCATTTTAGTTTTCCTCCATTAATGGTTTTTCATTCAACGTAATACGACAATGCCGATTATTCGGCGAGAGCCTGGGCACCTTCCGGATCGTTCTTCTTGCCAACTTCCTTGACAGTAAGGGCAAACTGAACGAGCGGGGCTTCCATGACAGACAAGAGACGGCTGAGAGCACCTTCCTTGCCACCGACATTTGCCAAATCATTGAGCTTGTCAGCGTCGCAGAAGCTACCATCGATCATACCGCCCTTCACAGCGAAATTCTTCTTATGGGCTTTGGCAAATTCGCCTAAGACATCCAATCCAGCTCCAGCTTCATCAGCGGTAACCAAGGCAGACGGTCCTTTGAACAAAGAATCCAATGCAGACAAGCCGTCTTCATCGACAGCTTTCTTCATAAGGGAATTCTTCTGGACAGAAAGTTTGGCACCAGCCTTCTTCAAGCCAGCTCTGAGTTGGTTGACATCAGCGACAGACAAAGCAGAATAAGAGACAACAACTGTGGTGTGAGAAGTTTTGAGAATATCGTTCAGTTTCGAGACGATTTCCTTCTTCTCAGCTAAGATCTGCTGATTCATCTTTTCACCTCCTCATTTTGGTTTGGTGTATAGAACAATATACTTTATTGACTTTATAAGCATAGTTACTCAATCCTCGGTAACGTATTGAGCCGTTTATTTATCGGCAGTTACTGTCTTAGGTATATTGAGACACCCGAATCATTCGGAAACGACACAACTATAGAATAGTTAGGAATTAGAGAGCAATCTTGATGGCTGGGCCATAAGTGCTGGAAATGGTTGCAGAGAGAATGTAGGTTCCCTTGACGGCAACTGGCTTGATCTTGTTGACCGTATCGATGATGGTCTTCAAGTTCTCAGCGAGCTTTTCAGCATCGAAGCTGGCCTTGCCGAAGTTGATGGAAAGGTTTCCATCCTTATCATTACGATAAGAGATTTTACCATTCTTGATTTCCTTGATGGCAGAAGCGATATCCGGAGTGACAGTTCCAGTCTTCGGGTTTGGCATCAAGCCTTTCGGACCCAAGACACGACCCATACGGCCTAAGAGACCCATCATATTCGGAGTGGCAACGATGACATCGAAGTCAAACCAATTCTCTTTCTGAATCTTATCGAGCATGTCCTGCTGACCAACATAGTCAGCACCGGCAGCCGTCGCATCACTCACTTTGTCGGTGATGGCCAAGACTCTGACAGTCTTACCATTTCCGTGAGGAAGAGTGATCGTTCCTCTCAACTGCTGATCGGCCTGTTTCGGATCGATATTGAGATTGAAGCTGACATCGATGGATTCATCGAATTTGGCAGTTGCAGTCTTCTTGACCAATTCGCAGGCTTCAGCGACCGTATACTTCTTGTCTTTCTCAATCAAAGCTAAAGAAGCAGCATATTTCTTAGATAATTTTTTCATAACCCATGTTCTCCTTTAGATTAGTCGTCAATGACAATACCCATGGACTTTGCAGATCCAGCGACGCATCTTTCAGCAGCCTCGAGGGAATCCACATTGAGATCAGGCATCTTGTATTCGGCGATCTTCTTGACATCTTCCTTCTTGACATGGCCGATGACTTCTTTGTTGCTTCCGCCATGATCCGGACCCTTGCGTCCCTTCTGGACACCAGCAGCCTTCAAGAGAAGATAAGTGGTTGGAGTGGTTTTGAAACTCATCTCGAATGTACGATCTTCATAGATCGTGAGAATGCAAGGAACAACCTCGCCTCTTCTGTCAGCAGTCTTGGCATTGAATTCCTGGCAGAATTTTCCGCCGATACCATAAGGACCAAGTTTCTGACCCAACTTTGCCGGATTTGCTCCGCCGCCTTCAGCACGAATAATCATCGTTCTGGTGACTTTTTTTGCAGCCATTTGTTTTTCCTCCTATGACATGCACCGTGGTACTGACAGTTGTCACTGGCTTCCCACCGTATGGCTATAGAGCATACACGCCCAAAAAAATGGGCATAAAATGCCTAAAACCTTATCGATTATACTCGTGAGGCATTCTCAATGCAACTCTTTTTTTCACTTTCTAGCAATTACGCATACTGAAAATGGAGCATTCCCGCTGATCTGTACATCTTCTGG
>CAVCCX010000056.1:0-10889 GCA_963600815.1 Bacteroides uniformis
TTCAGGACGTAAGGCAAATGCATTACATCTTTCACTGATGAAAATCACAAATCCTACGCCAAAAAAAGGTACCCGATAGAGAATCCTTCTATCCGATACCCTTTCATTTTAGTCGTGTTTGTATTTTTCGATTTCCTTGCTTGTAGCAAAAGGACTCATCAATGTCATTCTGGAGAGTTCGATACCAAATTCGACAGATTCCCTCAGGGATTTTCCTTGGAGGAAATGATCGATGATTCCGCTTGTCAAAGCATCACCACACCCAGTCGTGTTGACGAATTTCTCCACCTTCGCCACTGGGATGATTTCGACCTGATCCTTGGAAGAACCGATATAGATATCCTTGCTTCCATTGGAGAGGACGACATTGTCGACTCCTTTCAGGAGAAGTTGTCTGACAAGTTCGTCTGGTTCGAGATCTTTTTCGATCAAGGCTTTTGCCTCATGGATGTTGACCTTAATCAGATGGATGTTCGAAAGATGATTCTTGAACTTGGCGACTTTCTCCGGGGAGATAGCCTCCACAATGAATTTCTTTTCCGGATAGCGCTCAAAGAGCGTATCGATGCATTCTACAGAAAGATTGGCATCCAAAGAGAGATATTCATGTTTCCTGATGAGAGAATGGATCCTCTTGAGATATTTCGCGTTGATTGATTCGATGATCGCATTGTCACAAAGAGCCAATGCCATATCATGATTGGAATCATTGATGGCCAGATACGAGCCGGTGGACAGATCGGAATCCGGGGAGAAGACTGTGATATTGAGCTCAAGAAGTGCTTTCTTGAGTTCTTTTCCAAGCATATCTTTTCCGATGGCCGTCACAAAGAGGACCTGGTTTCCCAAGCGGGAGAGGTTTTCTGCGATGTTTCGCATCACGCCACCGAAGGAGACCGTGACTTTCCCGATATTGGAGACACTCTCCAAGAGAGGTTCATCGCTTGTTCCGATATAGTCGATATTGCTCCCACCGAACAATAGCATGGTCTTATCCATGGTTATTTGTTCAATTTGGCGTATTCAACGGCAGCCTTGGCTCCCAATTCAGCATTGTTCAGAATGAGGTGGATATTGGTTTCCAAGCTCTTTCCGGATGTGAGTTCCACAATCTTGGAAAGAAGGAACGGTGTCTCATCTTTTCCAGTGATTCCCTTTTCTTCCATCTCGGCCAAAGCCTTGTCGATTTCGGCATTGATGTATTCCTCAGGAAGGGAATATTCCTCCGGAATCGGATCGGTGACCAAGATTCCGCCATCAAGATGATAGTCTCTCTTGGCTTTGACGATCTTGGCAATATCCAAAGGAGACTTGACGTTGTAGTCGACTTTGTATTTGCTTGTGCGTGTGAAGAATGCCGGGAGATGGTCGGTGTTGTATCCCAAAACCGGAACGCCCTTAGTTTCCAGATATTCCATGGTCAATCCCAGGTCGAGGATGGCTTTCGGTCCGGCACAGATGACGGTGACATTGGTCTTTCCGAGTTCATCGAGATCCGCAGACACATCGAAGGTGACATTGGCTTTGCGATGGGCACCGCCGATACCGCCAGTCACGAAGAATTCGATGCCAGCCATATTGGCCAGAATCATCGTGGCGGAGACGGTTGTGGCTCCCCACTTCTTCATGGCACAGACAACAGGAAGATCTCTTCTGGAAACCTTTTCGATTCCCTTGGTCTTTCCAAAGACTTCGATTTCTTCCGGAGTCATACCGATGATAGGTTCACCATCGATGATGCCGATGGTGGCTGGGATTGCACCATTGTCACGGATGACCTTTTCGACGCTGAGGGCGCATTCGACATTCTTCGGATAGGGCATGCCATGGGAGATGATGGTGGATTCAAGGGCAACCACAGCCTTTCCTTCTTCAAGAGCCTTCTTCACTTCTGGATTGATTTTCATATTGATACCTCTGATAAATCATGTGCAAGAAAACTTGCCTCTCAATTATACGGCATGAAGGGACTCATCGGATGACTTTTTTAGGCAAATGCATTTCTTTTTCGGCTTGTTCTTTTATGAAAAGGCATTCGATTGAAAATCTCGATCATTTTCATACGGAAAAAGAAATTTCTTTGATAAAATAGTTTGATAGGAATTCAATCAGAAAAATGCAACACGGAACCATACTTGATTATGTTCGCTGGCGAGGGGATCTGACCTTCGATCAGGCGCCATTCAACATCGTTGACAACCTTGTCTTCTCCTTTTTGGCCTATTCCGATTTCTATGAAGTCCCCGTCAGCAAAGAAGAAAACAAAGAAGGTATCCCTCTGAAAGAATACTATGACCGATTGATGGAAATCGGAGGATTCCCAAAATCGCTCAGCTGGATCATCAAGGAAAAAGAACTTGAGGTGATTGCCTCATCCAAGAGATTCGGAAGCATCCTGATCAGGAATTATGTCGATATCATCAAGAATGATAAAAGCGATACCCTCCAATTCGGTGCGATGAATTTCTGTTTCGGAAACAACGAGCATTATCTCGCTTTTCGAGGAACGGACAATTCCATCGCCGGATGGAAAGAGGATATGGATCTCACCTATAAGAGAGTGCCGGCCCAGGAACTCTCCCGTGAATATGTCGAAGAGAATATCATCGATGATGGGACTTACTATATCGGTGGCCATTCCAAAGGGGCTCATCTCGCCATCTATGCCGCCAGCACGATGAACAAGGAAAAATATGAGAAAGTGAAAACCATTTTCGACAATGATGGTCCGGGCATCTGCAAGGATGTCCAAGACCCCTCCTTCCTTAGCAGCATCGATAGAAAGACCATCCGCATCATTCCACACTATTGTGTCATCGGCATGTTCTTTCCTTTTGACTATTCTGACACGCGTATTGTCCAATCCATCGAGAAAGGACTGATGCAGCACGACATCAAATCTTGGCTCGTCTGTGGAGATTGCCTATGTGAAACAGATCGTATCGATCCAGAAGCAAAACTGATTGACGATGCCCTTGCCATGTTCATTTCCGACACGAGTGTCGAAGACAGGGAAAAGGCCATCAATGATATTTTCTCTATCTTCGGCGACAACGGGAAAAAGAAGACCGTGACCAGCGTCACCGATGGAGGAATCAAGGAACTCAACCGCGTCTTCCTCCAGTTATCCAATATCACACCCGAAACAAGAAAAGCCATGACGCGTCTTCCTTTCACTGTCTGGTTCGGACGGACACTGATGAATTTCAGGCATATAAGATGGATTGATTTCATCATTCATTATCCAGCCCTTCCGATGTCGATTGGATTTCTGATTCTGGGATTGCTCTTCCTTTTCACTCCGGACACTGTCATTCCCTATATCGTCGGTGGGGTCTTCTCTCTTGTCACCATCATCGAATTTCTCACTTTCCTCTATCTACTCTATCTCAGTCACTGGAATCTGAAGACCAATCTATCCCGACTCTATATCGTCATCATCTCGATTGCCATCTCCTCTTCCTTCTTCATCTCTGGAAGGCTGATGAATGTTGTCTCTGCGGTTGTCTTAGGCATCGTTCTGATGATTCTCAGCTTCATCATGATCAGCCGTGTCATCGAGATGCATAAGAAGAAAAACTATTTCCTGATGGTCCTTAGCATCATCGAATCGATTCTGATGTTTGTTACCGGTGTCTATTTTGTCATCATGAATTCGTATGATGAGTTTTCTTTGCAGCAAATATCCGCTATAATCTTCTTCTGCATCTCCGGATTGAGAATGTTCGATGGTTCTTATGAAGTCTATAAGATGCATAAAAATGGTTCAATGAAGTAATGTCGTCTATTTTTGGAGGCCGATGGTTCGATGATTGATTGGATAGATTGTATTTTGACATCTTTGTCGATGTCTGTCGATGCGTGCAGCGTGAATGCCACAAACGGGCTCAAGGAGCAGAACATGAAGCTCAGAAAGATGCTTCTCATCTCTCTTTCCTTTGGCATCTTCCAGTTTGTGATGCCGGTCATTGGCTATTTCCTGGGGCATTCCTTCGAGAAGCAATTGGAAACCGCCATTCCATGGATTTCCTTTGCGCTTCTTTTCTTTTTAGGAGCAAAATCCTTTGCCGATTGGCTAAAAGAACGGATTCATGAAAAAAAAGGGGGAGAAGAGGAAATCCAGCCAAAGAAACTTGGCTTTGTCGACATTCTGATCCAGTCTGTTGCCACATCCATCGATGCCCTCTGCATCGGCTTCGTCTATCTGAAATATGAGATTCCCTCGGCATTGATCGTCTTTGCCATCATCGGTGTCGTCACATTCACCTTATCCTTCCTTTCCGTCTTCCTTTCCAAGATTGTCGCAAAGCCATTGGAGAAATGGGCCGGACTGATTGCAGCCATTGTCTTTGTCGGCGTCGGCATCAAGATCCTTCTTGAAGGAATTCTATAAGAAATGAAACTGTCTTATCTTCCATCGATCAGATCGATAGAGGAAAAAAGACAGTTTTTTTATGATTTATAATTGAATGTTTTATTGAATCTACTAAAATAGTAACGAGGAATATACAAGAAAAGAAGAATTCCTCATTTAAAAGGCCTGCTTATGAACATCTTCGAAATATTGGTTGCCATCCTTCTTTCCATTTCATTGCTTTTGGCAATCCCGTTTGGACTTTTTGAATATAAAGTCCTACACAAGTTATCCCCTAGGGAGCAGGAGCATTTGTCTTTTGAAAAATCATTCACAACTCCCAGTATTTGTTTTTTTACCATGCTTTTTCTTACGTTTGCAAGTTTTATGCTTTTTATTTTTGCCAGTACACAAGGAAGCAAAGTGAATGAACAGGGCGACTACTATTTTTATTTGACCATTGGCGGATCATGTATCGGAGTCATCATCGGTGTCATCTATTATCTGAAAGTGAGAAAGCCGTATCTTCTGAAACATTATCCAGAAGATATGGAAAAATACAAAGAAGAAGCAAGAAAAACTCGGTCCGACTACCTATCATGGATATTCGTCGGCTTCTTTGTTGTCTTCTTCCTTGATTTGGGAGCCATTCTCGATTTCATTTTGTTTTATGTATTATGAAATGTTTCCTATCTTTTCTTTGTATATCCTTTATCCCACAATCATTCTTTTTTAGAAAATATGCATATAAAAAGGATGAAGCCGATGAATGTAAGTCACCGATTTCATCCTTCATCAACAGACTATGGAAAGATATCATTTCAATCGATATCTGTTCTAGAGAACAATAGATTCAAGTCTGCGAGATTCGATTGGCTGACTCTTTTTATTGACTGATCTTGTCGAGATATTCCAGGAATTCCTCATACGTCATCGACTTATCGATATAAGAACCATCCGCCTTGATATAGATGATTCGATTGGCAATCGTATTGAGAAGCTCACGGTCATGGGAAGAGAAGAGAAGAACGGATTTCTCAGCTTCTCTCATGCCTTTGTTGAGGGATTCGATGGATTCGAGATCAAGATGGTTGGTCGGATCATCCAGCATGATGACATTTCCGGGATCGAGCATGACCTTGCAGAAACGGAGACGGACTTTCTCACCACCCGAGAGAACCGAGACATTCTTCAGGGCTTCATCACCGGTGAAGAGCATTCTTCCCAGGAATCCTCTTAAATAGGCATCGGTCGTCTCCTTGGCAAACGGACGGAGATAGTTGACCAGCGTCGTATTGACGCCCTCAAATTCAGCAAAGGAGGAAGGAATATACATCGGCTTGGTTGTCTTTCCCCATTTGAACGTTCCGCTATCCAACGTGTCTTTTCCAGAAAGGATATCGAAGAGCTTTGTGATGGCCAGGGAATTATCCGCCAGGAAAGCGACCTTGTCAGTATTGCGAAGCGTGAATTCGAGGTTCTTGAAATAGCCGCCCTTATTGGCTTCGTGAACTTCGAGGATATCCTTTCCCAAAGGATATTCGCTGCGGAAGGAAATGAAAGGATATTTTCGGCTGGAAGGCTTCATCTCTTCGAGCTGAATCTTATCGAGAGCCTTCTTTCTCGAGGTTGCCTGCTTCGATTTTGCGGCATTGGCTGCAAATCGTCTGATGAAGTCCTGCAACTCCTTGATTCTTTCTTCCTTCTTCTTGTTCTGGTCCTTCATCTGCTGCTGAATCAATTGGCTCGACTGATACCAGAAATCATAGTTTCCGACAAAGAGGTTGATGGCATTGTAATCCACATCAAGAATTCTTGTGCAGACCTTATTGAGGAAATAACGGTCATGGGAGACGATGAGAACTGTGTTTTCGAAATTGATGAGAAATTCCTCAAGCCATTGGCAGGCTTTCTCATCCAAGTCGTTGGTCGGTTCATCCAAAACCAGGATATCCGGGTTTCCAAACAAAGCCTGGCAGAGAAGAACCTTGACCTTGTCCTTAGCATCCATATCCTTCATCAGCTTATGCTCATCTTCCTTCTTGATTCCCAAGGAAATCAGAAGGGTTTCTGCATCCATTTCGGCATCCCAGCCATTCATCTCGGCGAATTCCGTTTCCAATTCGGCCGCCTTGATGCCATCGTCTTCGCTGAAATCAGCCTTCGCATATAAGGCATCCTTTTCATCCATGACCTCAACGAGTCTAGGATAGCCCATCAGGACTGTTCTCATGACATCATATTGGTCAAAGGCATTGTGGTCCTGCTTGAGAACCGAAAGTCTTTCCTTTGGGTCTTTCAAGACATGGCCATCGGTCGGTTCGAGATCCCCGGAAATGATTCTCAGAAGCGTGGATTTTCCAGCGCCATTGGCACCGATGATGCCATAGCATTCACCAGGTGTGAACGAGACATTGACATCCTTATAGAGGACTCTGCCTCCAAACTGCATCGAAATATTGCTAAGCTGTAACATATTGAACTGCCCTTCCTTTACCGCTCGGATTATAGCAAGAATGTCCAATATTTCCTAGTGAAAAGTGCTCTCATGATACTAGATAAATACTAGTTTCAAATTTGTCTTGCAAAGTGCTTTACTAATGAGATTTTCTAACATAAAATAGGAGTGTTCGAAATAGCTTGATTTATATATAAGACTCAAGACCGAATAAGGTCTTTTTTTAGGAGGGAAATTTCTATGTATGATGAAACACTCGATGGCAATTTGGACCTGGAAAACACCAAAATCTGTGTCATGAAGCGTTCCGGAGAACGCGTTCCCTTCGACCGCAAAAAGATTTCCGCTGCCATCAGAAAAGCCAATGACGAAGAAGGCATCATCACAGAAAGACTCACCGAAGCCCAGATTGAGGATATCTCCTTTGGCATCATGAAGGATGCCATCAATGCGGGAAGAGACCTCTCCGTCGAAGAAATTCAGGACAAGGTCGAAGATGCCTTGATGGGTTCTGGAAAACATAAGGTTGCCCGTTTATATATCACCTATCGCTATAAGAGAAATGAAGATCGAAAGATGTCGGATATCGATCAGAAGATTTCCGGTGTCGTCGAAAGAGACAACGAAGAAGTTAAACAGGAAAATTCCAATAAGAATCCGACCATCCTCTCCGTCCAGAGAGACTATATGGCCGGTGAATGGTCGAGATATTACACCAATCGCTACCTTCTTCCACGCGAAATCTCCGAAGCACATAAGGAGGGAATTATCCACTTCCACGATGCAGACTATTTTGCCCAGCATATGCATAATTGCTGTTTGGTCAACCTCAATGACATGCTCCAAAATGGCACATGCATTTCCGGAACCAAGATTGATCGCCCGCACTCTTTTATCACTGCCTGTACCGTCGCAAGCCAGATTGTTGCCCAGGTCGCCTCAAGCCAATATGGCGGACAGACCATCACCATGTCCCATCTCGCCCCGTTCGTCGATACTTCCAGACAGAAGATCTCCGCTCGTCTGAAGCGTGAATTCGAATCCATGGGTATCATCACCACGGAGGACAAATTCCGCGGACTTGTCGAACAGGAAGTAAGAAAAGAAGTCGAAAGCGGATGCCAAACCATCCAGTATCAGCTGATCACCCTGCAGTCGACCAATGGTCAGGCTCCCTTTGTCACCGTCTTCCTCTATCTCAATGAGGTCAAAGAAGGTCAGACAAGAGACGATCTTGCCTTGATCATCGAAGTCATGCTCAAGCAGAGAATCCTCGGCGTAAAGGATCGTACCGGAGCCTATATCACACCTGCTTTCCCGAAGCTCATCTACGTGCTTCAGGATGACAATACCACAGAGGATGGAAAGTATTTCTACCTCACGAAATTGGCTGCGGAATGCACTGCGAAAAGAATGGTTCCTGACTACATTTCCGAGAAGAAAGCCTTCGAACTCAAGGGCGGCGATTGCTACCCATGCATGGGCTGTAGAAGCTTCTTGACTCCGGACCGTTTCACCGATGCCGGAAAAGGAAATATTTCCAATGCATTGGACTACATTCCAGGAAAACACAAATATTACGGACGATTCAACCAGGGCGTCGTGACCCTCAATCTGGTCGATGTCGCCTGTTCTTCCAACAAGGATGAGGAACGCTTCTGGAAAATCATGGATGAGAGACTTGATCTCTGCCATCGGGCCCTCAAGCTCCGCCATGACAGACTGATGGGAACTCCGAGCGATGTCGCTCCGATTCTCTGGCAGGATGGCGCATTGGCTCGGCTGAAACCTGGCGAAACCATCGACAAGCTTCTTTTCGATGGCTATTCCACCATTTCCTTAGGCTATGCCGGATTAGCTGAAGCTGTCTATTATATGAAGGGCGTTTCCCACACGTCCCCGGAAGGTGAGGATTTCGGCCTGAAGGTCATGCAGCTTCTCAACGACAAATGCAATCAGTGGAAGAGAGAAGAGAACGTCGACTATTCCGTCTATGGAACCCCGCTCGAATCCACGACCTATAAGTTTGCCAAATGTCTCCAGAAGAGATTCGGCATCATCAAAGGTGTCACCGATCACAACTACATCACCAATTCCTATCATATCAATGTCCGTGAATCCATCAATGCTTTCGACAAACTGACCAAGGAAGCGGAATTCCAGCGCCTTTCCCCAGGCGGAGCCGTCAGCTATGTCGAGGTTCCGAATCTTCAAAACAATATTCCCGCTGTCTTACGCATTCTCAAGCATATGTACGACACCATTCTCTATGCTGAATTGAATACCAAGTCCGATCTCTGCGAAGTCTGCGGATATACCGGAGAAATCAAGATCGTCAAGGACGACACTGGAAAACTCGTCTGGGAATGCCCGAACTGCCACAATCGCGATCAGTCCAAGATGCACGTCGCCAGACGTACCTGCGGATATATCGGAACCCAGTTCTGGAATCAGGGAAGAACCCAGGAAATCAAGGACCGCGTCATGCACCTTTCCTGCGGAGAATTCCATCTCGAAAAAGACGAACAGCCCAAATAAGACATCATCCTTTGCCAAGGATTCTTTTCTGAGGCAAAGGATTTTTAATAGGAGGATCATATCATGTATATCGGACAAATCATGCTTGCCGACTCAGCCAACGGAGAAGGAATCCGGCTTTCCATTTTTGTCTCTGGATGCACGAATCACTGCAAAGGCTGCTTCCAGCCTGAGACATGGGATTTTTCCTATGGCCAGCTCTATACCCAGGAAATGGAAGACGAAATCATGGAAGAACTTTCCAAGTCCTACTATGACGGACTGACTCTACTTGGCGGTGAGCCTTTCGAAGTCGAAAACCAGAGAGCCCTTCTTCCGCTCCTAAGAAGAATCAAGCAAGAACTTCCCGACAAGACCATCTGGGCCTATAGCGGATTCACCTATGACAAGGACCTTATCGGACATGGATGCCGGCATATCGAATGCACTGACGAGATTCTTTCCATGATCGATATCCTCGTCGATGGGAAATTCATCGAGGAACTAAAGAATGTCACGCTCAATTTCCGTGGAAGCGAAAACCAGAGAATCATCGACATGAAAAAGACAAGGGAAGAAGGACATGTCGTCCTATCCAAGCTGAACAACTAAAACAGGAAAAGGCAACTTCACCCCGAGTGGGTTCTGAAATTGCCTTTTTCATTTTCTATATTTTGATGGTGATGGCTGGACGGACTCCTAAACAAGTATAATAAACATAGTCAATCATCAATTCACCACTACTATAACAAATAGAAGCTGCATTGGAATTGAAATTATCTGGAGAACGAGTCCAATATATGCCATTCCTAAAAGTATCGTTTTCTGTTGAATAAGAGGCTCCATTAGCTATTGCCCAATCCGTTATCTTACAATACCGTGAAACATTATCTGGAAAATAAGTAGTGTTTTTATAATCCTGATAACTTAATAAATAAATATCATCATAAATATCTTCACAAGCGTATTGATTTTGGCTTATACCCGTTGTAATAGCACTATTGTCAACCAAAGTCGTTCGAATATAACTAGAGGAAGAGCAAAATGTAAAAGCTGAATTATAAAAATCATCGTTCAGCCAAGAACGAATATCAGAATTTTTATAATTGTTTGTATATTCGCTGCCAGAAATAACATTGCTGTTATATCTATGAGCATCAAGCAAATATTCGGAAACAAGCGAATATTTATCATTATCAGAAAACAATATTTTCCATGTAATCGGTTCGCACTTGAACCAATATGTTTCACCAGCTCTAATTGTCTCTCCATCACTAAATGTATATGTATCTTTATATGGTGATGCGATTTTCTTGGCATAATAATGACTATTGTAAAAATAAAATCCATTTGTTTCTTCCTGAGTCAATGTATTTAACGCAGAAAGAAGCGTAGCATCAGAAACATGAGTTTGTGGATAAACGCCATATGTAATGGCATCTGTAGAAAGAACCGGCTTCCTCCCCAACGTGTACACAAAATACGCAACAAGAGAAACATCACCTGCCGGCATCACAAAGGAATAGGTCTCCTGATTGCTCACCTTCTTTGTTCCATCAT